>NZ_JAFAVV010000129.1 GCF_019242285.1 Bradyrhizobium sp. | reverse complement strand
GATCCGCCTTGGCGCGGATCTCCTGCGCCCGCTGCGCGCCCTCGGCGCGGTATTGCGCCGCCTCCTGCTGCCGCTCGGTCTGCATGCGCTGGTAGACCGCCTGGCTGTTCTGCTCCGGCAGGTCGGCGCGGCGAATGCGCACGTCGACCACGGAGATGCCGTAGCCCTGCGCCTCGTTGTCGAGCTGCTCGCGCACGCGCGCCATGAGATGCTCGCGTTGATCGCGCACCACCTGCGTCAGCGTCGCCTCCCCCAGCACGCGCCGCAGCGCCGAGTTGAGCAGGATTGAAAGCTGCGAGTTCGCGCCGTCCACCGTTCCCACGGTCTGATAGAATTTCAGCACGTCTTTGATGCGATAGCGTGCGAAGGCGTCGACCACGAGCCGCTTCTGGTCGGAGGCGATCACCTCCTGCGCCGGGTTTTCGAGATCGAGGATGCGCTTGTCGATGTTGATGACACTGTCGATGAGCGGAACCTTCACGTTCAGCCCGGGGTCGGTGATGACGCGCACCGGTTGGCCCAGCCGGACCACCAGCGCCTGACGGGTCTGATAGACCGTGAACAGCGTGCCGTAGGCGACGATCAGCGCCAGGACGACGAGGCCGGCGATAAGCCCGCCGAACAGATTGAGTCTCATCGGCTGCCTCCCGTCTGCGGCGGGGTCTGCGGCCGGCGCGTCAACTGGTCGAGCGGCAGATAGGGAACGACCCCGCCGCCCGGATCGATGATGACCTTATCGGTACCCCCGAACAACCGTTCCATCGTTTCGAGATACATGCGCTGGCGGGTGACGTCGGGCGCTTTCTTGTATTCGTCGTAGACCTGAAGGAAGCGCGCCGTCGCGCCCTTGGCCTCGGCGACGGTCTGATCGCGGTAGGCTTCGGCGCCCTGGGTGATCTGCGCGGCACGTCCGCGCGCTTCCGGGACGACCTTGTTGGCATAGCTCTGGGCTTCATTTTGCGCCCGCTCGCTGTCGGCGCGGGCCGCCTGCACGTCGCGGAAGGCATCGATCACCTGGGACGGCGGATCCACCTTCTGCAGCTGCACTTGCTGGATCTGGACGCCGGCCCCGTAGCTGTCGAGCACCCGTTGCATCAGATCCTGCACCGCCGCTTCGATGTTCTGCCGCGCCCCGGTCAGGATCGGCTGCAGGGTCGAGCGGCCGATCACCTCGCGCATGGCGCTCTCGGCCACCGCCTTCACCGTGCCTTCGGGTTGCTGGATGTTGAACAGATAGTCTTCGACGCCATTCGGTTTGAGGCTGATGCGCCACAGCACGGAGAAATCGACGTCGACGATGTTTTCGTCGCCGGTGAGCATCAGGCTCTCTTCCGGCACATCGCGCATCGTGGTGCCGCGGCGCAGGTCGTCGACCACCCGCATGCCGACGTCGATCTTGCGCACCTGCAGCGCCTTCGGCGTCAGCGCGGTCTCAATCGGATACGGCAGATGGTAGTTCAGGCCGGGCTGGACCTCGCGGATTTCTCGTCCGAAGCGCAGCACCACGCCGACCTCGTCGGCTTCGACGCGGAAGAAGCCGGATACGCCCCACAGCACGACAGCGCCGAGCGCCAGCAGCGCAAAGCCGCGGCCGCCCATGTTGCCGCCGGGCAGAAAGCTCCTGAGCTTGTCCTGGCTGCGGCGCAGCAGGTCTTCGAGGTCAGGCGGCGTCGGTCCTGACGACTGCGGACCCGAGCCCCAGGGGCCCTTCGATCCACCCGATCCCCAGGGCCCGCCGCCCTGATTGCTCCATGGCATGAAAACTCTCCTCGGAGGACGGCGACACGCCGACAGTCCGTTTTGCTGGTGAGGTTATATGGGAGCCGTCCGTGGCTTACAACGCACGCCCCCGCGAGCAGCCAACGTGCTGGCCTGACACGCATTTCCGGCAAACTTGCGGTTCAGGCCCGGGTGTAAGTGACATAGCTGAATGCAGCCTCGTCGCGCGGCCCGGCGGGGTGATCGCTGCGCGCACTGGCGTGCCATTCTGTCGCATCAATCGGCGGAAAATAGGTGTCCCCCTCCGGGCGCGAATGCACATGGGTAATCTCCATGCGATCGGCAAGGGACATGCACTGCTGAAAAATGTCGGTGCCGCCGATCACCACGATCTCATCCGCGCCGCGGCGGAGCGCATCGCCGCGCGCGACGGTTAACGCCGCATCAAGGGTGGCTGCGACAACGACGCCCGGCGCGGCAAAGCCGCCACGGCTGACCACGATGTTGGTCCGGCCCGGCAGCGGCTTGCCGATCGACAGATAGGTCTTGCGGCCCATCAGCAACGGCTTGCCCATCGTCAGCTCTTTGAAGTGGCGCAGATCGGAGCCCTGACGAAACGGCAACGCGTTGCCGCGTCCGATCACGCCGTTGTCGGCGACGGCGGCGAGAATGACGATCTTCACGACACGCCGCCGGGATTGGCGAAGGCGCGCAGCGCCGGACCGCTCAGCCGGCAGAACTTCCATTGCTCCAAGAGCTGCGCGCCGATCGAGCGATAGAACGCGATGGATGAACTGTTTGAATCCATCACCGCCCATTCGAAGCGCTCAAGGTCGCCGGCGATGCAGCGCTCCGCCAATCGGCGCATCAGCGCCTTGCCGACCCCGCGCCGGCGCCATGCCGGCCGCACGAACAAATCCTCGAGATAAAGTCCGTGGCGGCCGCGAAACGTCCAGTAGTGGAGAAACCAGACCGCGAAGCCGGCGGCCTCGCCGTCCCACTCCGCGATGTCGCAGAAGAGCTGCGGCTGCGGCCCGAAAAACGCAGGCTCGATGCCACGCGCGGCCGCTTCGACATCCATGTCGAGCCGCTGGTAGTCCGCCAGTTCGCGCAACAGAGTCAAAATCGTCGCACTGTCAGCCGGTCGCGCCGCCCGGATGGCAAGGCTCACACCGCCACCTCGGCCTTGATGTGCGGATG
>NZ_JAFAVV010000068.1 GCF_019242285.1 Bradyrhizobium sp. | reverse complement strand
AGGCTGCCGGTGAGCTGCAGCGCAAGCCCGAACCAGATCAGCTTCTCCAGTGCATGGCGTGGCGCGAAGCGCACGCAGAACACGTTGCCGATCAGATAGGCGAAGGCGGTGGTGGCGAACCAGGCGCCATATTCGGCGCTGGAGCGTCGCATCTCCGTCACCACGAGATAAGGACCGCCGCCGGCGAAGGCGAAGATGATCTGCGAGGCCAGCACCTGGCACAGCATGAAGCCGACGAAGGCGCGGCTGGTGAAGAGCGTGCCGACGTCGCCGCGGAAGCCGCCGCCCGCAAGGCGGTCGCGGCGGGTCTCCGGCAGCGCGAAGGCGATCGCCACCGCGACGAGGATTGCGGCGGCAGTGATGACATAGAAGATCGCGCGCCAGCCGAAGGCGGTTTCCAATAGCCCGCCGGTCAACGGCGACAGCATCTGCGCGATCATCATCACCGCGATCACCAGGCTGATCATCGAGGCGGTGCGCTCACGGCTGTAGAGATCACGGATGATGGCGCGGCTGATCACGAGCCCTCCGGCGCCGCCCAGCGCCTGCACGAACCGTGCGACGATCAATTGCGGCAGGGTCTGCGCGAAGATCGAGCCGACGCTCGCTGCGACCATCAGGCCGAGGCCCCACAGCAGCACCGGCCTCCGGCCGAAACGGTCCGACAGCGGCCCCATCGTCGCCTGCGACAGCGCGATGCCGACCATGTAGAGCGACACCGTCATCTGCGCGACGGAGATGTCGCGACCGAAGGTCGAGGCCAGCATCGGCAGCGCCGGCACCAGGAGATAGAGCGAGATCGGCGCGATGCCGGTCATGATGACCAGCAACAGCAACATCGTCTTCGAGGGCGCAACCGCGCGCGGGCCCACCGCAACTAGCGGTTTGCTGATCATTCCGTGCATGCGCAGCCGGTTCCGATTCCGTTTCAGGTTGGAGCCACACTAGCGATATTGCAGTGCAGGAAAATCGTTGTTTCGGAATGCGGCCATGCAGTCTGGGCGGCTGTTTTAATAGCGGGTCTCGCAACCGAGATGACGGCGCGCAGCTCGCCGCATGACCGCCACGTTCGCAAACAAAAGCCCCGACCTTTCGGCCGGGGCTCCTTCGGTAAAAGACATGGAGGCTACCCCCTGGTCGCCGATCAGCCCTCGTCCCCTTCTTCCTCCTCCTCCGGCTCAAAGTAGAATTCCTCTGCCAGGAGCTGATAGGCCTCCCTGCGAAGAGCGGCGTTCTCGGGCTTCTCCATCTGCTCCGTGAATTTCTGGAGAATAAATTCCCCGCTCTCGTCCGGATGCTCGCTGACGATAGAATTCCAAAGGTCATCCATCGAACTCATTTCCGTGCCCTCCCAAAACATCTGCGCCGCCCTATCTGGAGCAGATCGCCGCGGCATTCAATGGGCACGCGCAAACAAAAGCCCCGGCCACGCGGCCGGGGCTCTTTCGATCGGATTCGATCGCTCGCCTACTCGACCACCGCGCGAATCTCGGTGTTGCCGGAAAGCGCCACCGTCGCCTCATCCAGCCAGGCCTGCGTCGGCGCATCGAGCTGGCCGCGCACCTCGGCCCGGACGCGGGCGTGGTAGGCATTGAGCCAATCGAGCTCTATCTCGCTCAGCATGCGCGCCTCGATCAGGCGGCGATCGATCGGCGCGAGCGTCAGCGTCTCGAACGCGTTCATCGGCTTCTCCGCGCCGTCGATCTCGGCGGCGGTGACCAGCTCCAGGTTCTCGATGCGGATGCCGAACGCGTCGGTCTTGTAGTAGCCGGGCTCGTTGGAGAGGATCATGCCGCGCTTCAGCGGCGTGGTGCCGAGCTTCGAGATCCGCGCGGGGCCCTCGTGCACCGAAAGATAGCTGCCGACGCCGTGGCCGGTGCCGTGCTCGAAATCGAGGCCGGCCTGCCACAGGAACTGCCGCGCCAAAGGATCGAGCTGCGCGCCGGTGGCGCCGTCGGGGAAGATCGCGCGCGCGATCGCGATATGGCCGCGCAGCACGCGGGTGAAGCGGTCACGCATCTCGGCGGTCGGCGCGCCGATGGCGATGGTGCGGGTGACGTCGGTGGTGCCATCCTCGTATTGCGCGCCGGAATCGATCAGCAGCAGGTCGCCCGGCGCGACGCGACGGTTGCTCTTGCGGGTGACGCGGTAATGCACGATGGCACCGTTCGGCCCGGTGCCGGCGATGGTCGGGAACGACACGTCCTTGAGCGCGCCGGTCTCGCGCCGGAACGTCTCCAGCGCCTCGACCGTGTCGATCTCGGTGAGCGAGCCCTTCGGCGCCTCGCGATCCACCCAGGCCAGGAAGCGCGCCAGTGCCACCGCGTCGCGGTGGTGCGCGGTTCGCGTGCCCGCGATCTCGGTCGGGTTCTTCACCGCCTTCAAGAGGCTGACCGGGTCGCTGCCGCGCACCGGCTTGCCGCCGGCCGATGTGATCAGGCGCGACAAGGCGTCGGCGGCGGTTGCGCTGTCGAGCGCGATCGCGGCGCCGCGTTGGGCGAGCGCTGTCAGTTCGTCGGACAAGGCGTCGGGCTGGCGGACATCGCCGGATTGCTCGAGATGATCGCGCGTCTGGTTCGACAATTTGCGATGGTCGATGAAGACCGTCGGCCGGCCCTCCCTGGGCACCAGCGCGTAGGACAGCGGCAGCGGCGTGTGCGCGACATCGGCGCCGCGGATGTTGAAGGTCCAGGCCACGGCGTGTGAATCCGACAGCACCAGTGCATCGACGCCGAGCCTGCCGATTTCCTGGGCAATCCGCTTCAGCTTGTCCGACTCCGTCTCGCCGGAAAATCGCGCGCCGTGCAGCGTCACCGCGCCGAGCGGCGGGGCAGGGCGCTCGCTCCAGACCGAATCGATGGGATTATCGTCGACCGCGACCAGCTCCGCGCCGGCCTTGGCGCAGGCGGTGCTCAGCCGCTCGACTGCCGAAGAAGTGTGCAGCCACGGATCAAATCCTAGGCGATCGCCCGCCTTCAGATGCTGGGTGAGCCAATTCTCCGGCGGCGGATCGATCAGCGATTCCACCGACCACGCCTTGCCGTCAGCCTGCTTTTTGGCCTGCAGCGTATAGCGGCCGTCGACGAACAGGGCGGCTTCCTGCATCAGCACGATCGCCATGCCGGCCGAACCGGTGAAGCCGGTGAGCCAGGCCAGCCGTTCTTCCGACGGCGAGACATATTCGTTCTGCTGCTGATCGGCGCGCGGCACCACGAAACCGTTCAACCTGCGCCGTGTCAGCTCCTCGCGAAACGCCGACAGGCGCGCGCTCAGTGCCACGCCGCTCTCGGGCTCCTCGAACGTCTGGAAGTGAGCTTCGAACATCGCAAGAATCCACTTTAAGATTGCCGGGCGAACGCCGCAATGTTAGCCATTTTGACATAGCTAATGCTCGAAGAGTAGCAGTTGCGTTTCGAAGATGCAGCGTTTACCGGCGATCGACGTCATCGAGCGAACGCGGGGGGAATGCAAGGAACGGCTCAACTCAACGAAGAGGGGACCGAGTAATGCCTGCCTTCACGTTCGAGAAGATCTCTCCGCCCGCCAACCGGAAGCCTGCGCCTCCCCCCTCCAAGCAGCATCCGAAGCAGGAGCCCGGTCTCGTCGGCAGGATCGTCAATCGTTTGAGCGAGGCGCGCGCCAAGAAGAACATCCACCGGAAACCGGCGGAGAATTCCGATTAATCACGCGTCGAACCGGATGACCTGACCACGCGCGCCCCGACCACGCGATTGCCTTCGAGCTCCCGCACGATCCGCTCGTCCGGCCCGATCTTGCCGAGGTCGAACTCGCGCTCCGAAGTGACGAGGATCATTCGTGAACCGGCAATCGCCAGCACGGTGACGTCATGTGCTTCGCCCGCGGCGGCGAGATTTCGGATTTCACCGAGCAGCGGCTCCCGGCGCCAGGCGTTGGGAAAGCCGGGATCGCAGCGAATCTCGAGTCCATCTTCCGAAGACGTCAGCACCAGCTTGGATTTGTTCGGCTTCCAGTGTGGCCCGAACCGCTCGTCGGTCAGCCACAGGCAGTCGAAGCGGCGGCATTCGGGCGGCCTCTCGTCGTAAATGCGGCAGCCCTGTTGCGGCTTGCAGTGCCGGCACCATGACCCGGCCGGCTTGGCCAATTCCTCGATTGCCATCACCTTGCAGCACAGGGTGCAGCTACCGCAGCTTCGCGCGGTCATGTTGTGGATCGCAGGAGCAGGCTGCTCCAGCCCTCGATCTTCAGGTGCCGCAACACCACGAGGCCGCGCGCGCGGTAGGCCGCGATGACCGCGACAGCCTGCGGAGTCAGAAGACCCGATAGGACGACCAGCCCCGAAGGCGCCAGATGAGATGCCATCGGCCCCGCAAGCTGCCGCAGCGGATGGGCGAGGATGTTCGCCAGCACCAGATCGAACGGACCGTGGCCGGCAAAATCCGGCGCCGCAAAACCGGTTGCGCGGATCACCTCCACCAGGCTGCCGCAGCGGTTTGCCCGTGCGTTCTCACGCGCGACCCGAACCGACGGTGCATCGATGTCGCTCGCCAGCACCTTGTCGTGCCGCGCGCGTGCGGCGGCGATTGCGAGCACGCCGGTGCCGGTCCCGAGATCGAGCACGCGCCGTGGCCGGCGGGCCTTCAGCACATGATCGAGCAGCAGCAGGCAGCCGCGCGTGGTGCCGTGATGGCCAGTGCCGAACGCCAGCGCCGCCTCGATCTCGATGCCGATCCTGTTCGCCGGCACCCGCATGCGGTCGTGAGCGCCGTGCACGACGAAGCGGCCGGCCGGCACCGGCTTGAGATCCGCGAGGCTGGCCTTGACCCAGTCCTTGGCCTCGACGGTGTCGAGGCAGAGGGTTTGCGCGACCGTTTCACCGGCAGCGGTCACGACCTGCGCGCGGAGCGCGGCCGGGTCGGGCGCCGCGGAAAAATGCAGGGTGACCTCCCACCGCCCGTCGGGCCGCTCGAAGGCCGCGATCGCCGCCTGATCGTCGAAAAACGTCTCGCCCAGCACGTCGGCGATCTGCTTGGTGGCAGCTTCGTCCGCCAGTGTCAGGCTGGCGCGGTAGGTTGGGGCGGGGGACAGGCTCATCGCGGCTCGAGGCAGGTCTGGCGTGTTATAGCCCAAGCGGGACGAGGCCGGCATCTCCGAAATGGCTCAAATTCGACCTATAGTTGCGTGGGGTTTTGTAGAAATTTGTCCGAGCCGTCTTAAGCCGCCCTTAGGTTCCACTCAGTAGTTAACGATCCGGTCCCCGGAATATTGCGGGGGCCAAAATCAGGGCAGAGCGAGGCGGCAGCGCATGAAGGTAATTGCTTGGAATTTTTTGAGGGACGAATCCGGGGCCACGGCCATCGAGTATGGACTGATTGCGGCGGGCATTGCGCTGGCAATCATCACGGTCGTGAACTCGCTCGGCACGAGCCTCAACACGAAGTTCGATTCGATCAACAGCTCGCTGAAATAGTCGAAGTGGTCTTAAAGGCGTTCTCAACGGCCGGGCTCATGCCCGGCCGTCTCTTTTGGGAAATGCAGTCAAATTCAATACTTTGATCGAATGTTTTCCACAGTCTGCCCATCGTCTTGCGCGCGGTTGATGCACAGCATCAGGTGGGCGGGTCCACCGCGCATCCACAGGCTTTCAACATGGTTAAGCGCGGCTGTGCAAAGACTTAACGCGGCTCGAATTTGTAGCGGAAGGTGCAGCAAGGGGCACCCTGCATCAGGGTCTGGGCCCGGTCGAGCCTGACCTCGCCGCCGGACGCCTCCGCGATGTCGACGTCGCCCCAGCAGACCAGGAGGGCGCCGAGCTCGGGCTCGCCCAGCGCGCGGAAGAATTCGGCGAAGCGGCAGCGCGTCACGTCGATGTCGAGGGCCGTGTCGTCCTGGCGCTGGATGTCGAACTCGACCTCCTGCGCCGTGACGTCGTTGAAGGCGCCCTGCAGCTTCGCCCATTTGCGCCTGCCGCTGCCTTCGACGGTCTTGCCGATCTCGGCGAACAGCGCCTTCGACCAATCGCGCAAGGCGCCGCGCACGAGATCGTCGGCCTTCTCGCGACCGAGCTCACGTCGCAGCGCTTGCATGACCGGGACCAGCACCTGGGCCTGGATCCTGGTCTTGTCCATCATGGTGATGTCGGGGGCGACCAGATAGTCGTCGAGCACGCCCATGGGTTTCCTTTCGGATGATCTTTTCCACCGCTGTGGATATCGCGCGGCCGCGCCAGTCCACAGCACGGCCCACAGGATATCCCGATACTCTTCAACAGCCTGCGGCCGGCCATTTGCACGGTCGTTACGACGCTCTTGAGCTATTCTCTCAACTGCTCCCGCACAAGCTCTCCACAGCTTCTCAGCGGCTTGCGAACAGCGCGCGGTGATCGCTGAGGATCGCCCGCGCCGCGTTGTGGCCGGGGGCGCCGGTGACGCCGCCGCCGGGATGGCTGCCGGAGCCGCAATGATAGAGGCCCTTCAGCGGAGAGCGATAGTCGGCGTGGCCCAGCATCGGCCGGGCCGAGAAGAGCTGGTTCAAGGTCAGCGCACCATGGAAAATATCCCCACCCAGCAGGCCGAATTGCCGCTCGAGATCCAGCGGCGACAGGACCTGCCGGCCGATCACGCGGGCCGCGAAGCCGGGAGCGTAGTTATCCACCGTCTTCACCATGAGGTCCGCGACCTCCTCGCGATGGTCGTCCCATGATTTGCCGTCCGGCAGTTGCGGCGCGACATGCTGGCAGAACAGGCTCGCGACATGCTGGCCGGGCGGTGCCAGCGTGTCGTCCAAAGTGGAGGGGATCAGAACCTCGACCACCGGTTCGCGGCTCCAGCCGAAGGCGCGGGCGTCCTCATAGGCGCGGTCCATGTAGCCGAGGCTCGGACCCAAGATGATGCCGGCGGTCAAATGGTCGCCTTCGCCGGGCAGCGCGGTGAACGAGGGCAGCGCCGACAGCGCCACGTTCATGCGGAAGGTGCCGGAGCCGTTGCGCCAGCGCTTCATGCGGGTGAGGAAGTCGCCGGGCAGCGCGTCGGGGGGAAGCAGCCTCGTATAGAGCAGCTTTGGATTGACGCCCGCGGCGATGTATCTCGCCCGCAAGGTCTCGCCGTTGTCGAGCACGACGCCTGTGGCACGGCCCCGCTCGACGATGATCTCGCGCACGCCGGCCGCGGTCTCGATCTCGGTGCCATGGCTGCGAGCGGCCTTTGCCATCGCCTGTGTGATTGCGCCCATGCCGCCGATCGCATGGCCCCAGACGCCCTTCTTGCCGTTCACCTCGCCGAAGGCGTGGTGCAACATCACATAGGCGGAGCCTGCCGTGTAGGGGCTCGCGTAATTGCCGACGATGGCGTCGAAGCCGAACAGCGCCTTGACCAGGTCGTTCTCGAAGCGCTCTTCGAGCATCTCGCCGGCCGAGCGTGTGAACAGGTCGAGCAGATCGCGCTGCTGCGCAAGCGTCAGGGCGCCCAGCAGCTTCGCGGCACCCAGCGCATTGAGGGATTCGCGGATCGCGCGCGCGCCAAATCCTTCGACCAGGTTCGGCGGCGCGCGCAGCACGAAGCCGCGCAGCACGTCGGCGATCGCCTCGAGCTCGCGCGAGAAGGTCCCGATCGCCTCGGCATCCCCTGCGCTCAGCCTG
>NZ_JAFAVV010000978.1 GCF_019242285.1 Bradyrhizobium sp. | reverse complement strand
GCCCGCGCCCTCATGTTCCAGGGCACTGGGTCGAGCGTGGGCAAGTCGGTGCTGGTCGCCGGGCTGGCGCGGGCTTGCGTGCGGCGGGGCATCCGCGTGCTGCCGTTCAAGCCGCAGAACATGTCGAACAACGCGGCCGTGACGGTCGATGGCGGCGAGATCGGACGCGCGCAGGCGTTGCAGGCGCTGGCCGCGGGCGTCGAGCCGCACACCGACATGAACCCGGTGCTGCTCAAGCCCGAGACCGATAGCGGCGCGCAGCTCATCGTGCAGGGCAAGCGCACAGCCACCTTGCGCGCCCGCGACTATGTCGCACTGAAGCCGTCGCTGATGCCGGCGGTGCTGGAGAGTTTCGGGCGCCTGAAGGCGCGCGCCGACCTCGTGCTGGTCGAAGGTGCCGGCAGCCCGGCCGAGGTCAACCTGCGCAACAACGACATCGCCAATATGGGGTTTGCGCGATGCGCGGACGTTCCGGTCATGCTGGTCGGCGACATCGAGCGCGGCGGCGTGATTGCGCAGATGGTCGGGATCAAGGCAGTGATCGATCCCGAGGACGCCGCCATGATCGAAGGCTTCATCATCAACAAGTTTCGCGGCGATCCCAGCCTGTTCGACGACGGCTACAGGCTGATCGCCGCACGCACGGGCTGGCGCGGGTTCGGCGTGCTGCCTTGGTTCGCGAGGGCCGGCGAGCTGCCGGCCGAGGATGCGCTGGGCCTTGCCGACGCGCGAAAACCCGGCCGCCGCAAGGTCGCCTGCCTTGCGCTGTCGCGGATCGCGAATTTCGACGATCTCGATCCGCTCAAGCTCGAGCCCGGCATCGATCTCGTGATGGTGCGGCCCGGCGAGGCCATTCCCGGTGACGCCGCACTGGTGATCCTGCCGGGATCGAAATCGACCCGCGGCGATCTCGCCTTCCTGCGCGCGCAGGGCTGGGACATCGACCTGCTCGCCCATGCCAGACGCGGCGGCGAGGTGCTCGGCCTCTGCGGCGGCTACCAGATGCTCGGCCGCAGCGTCGCCGACCCCGAGGGCATCGAGGGACCGGCCGGCGAGATGCCGGGCCTCGGGCTGCTCGACATCACCACGGTGATGACGGTGCAAAAGAGCCTGACCCGCGTCGAGGCCGTGCATGCCCGGACCAGCAAGCCTTTCAGCGCCTACGAGATCCATATCGGGCACAGCGAAGGCCGGGACACCGCGCGCCCTTTCGCGCACGTCGATGGCAGGCCCGAAGGCGCCGTGTCAGTGGACGGGCGCGTGCAGGGCACCTACCTGCACGGCCTGTTCGCGTCGGATGGTTTTCGCGGCGCCTTCCTCGAGGGACTGGGCATTGCGGCCTCGGAGATATCCTATCGCGCCAACGTCGAAAGCACGCTCGATGCGCTCGCCGATCACGTCGAGGCATATCTCGACGTCGAGGGTCTATTAGCGCTGGCGCGCTGATGCGGCGGCTTCGGGAAATTCGTAGGGCGGATTAGCCGAAGGCGTAATCCGCCATCTGATAACAAGGCGACGATCGGCGGGTTACGCTTCCGCCTTCGCTCTACGAGCTTCTGCGGCCAGGTCGCTAACTAACCCACCCTGCGCGTCGTCGCCGAATCAGCCGGTCGACCCGGCGGTGAATAGCGCCAATTGAGCGGCAAAGGCACGCCTGTACGCCGGCCGGGCCTCGCCGCGGGCGACATAGGCGACGAGGTTCGGATATTCCTCCAGCAGGCCCGATCGTTTCAGCCTGAGCAGCACCGACACCATCAGGAGGTCGCCGGCGCTGAACGCGCCGTCAAGCCAGTCGGCATCGCCGAGGCGGGCGGAAAGCTCGCCCAGCCGATGACGGATGCGTCCCTCGACGAGAGGCAGCCGCTGCGCGTGCCAGCTCTCGTCGCGCTCCAACAGCACGGCGATCTCGCGCTCGACGATCGGCGGCTCCATCGTGGTGACCGCGGCAAACATCCACGTGATCGCGCGCGCCCGGGCCGTCGCATCGTCCGGCAGCAGGCCCGCATGGCGCTCCGCGATGTGCAGCACGATCGCCCCCGACTCGAACAAGGCAAGATCACCTTCCTCATAGGTCGGAATCTGCCCGAACGGATGCAGCGCGAGATGCGCGCCTTCCTTCATCGCCTTGAACGAGACAGGACGAACCTCGTAAGGCTGCCCCACTTCCTCGAGCGCCCAGCGAACCCGCATGTCCCGCGCCAGACCCCTGCCGCCATCGGGCGAGCGTTCAAAGACGGTAATAGTGGGGATCATTGGCAGGCTCCGGCTATGATGGTGACAGTACACATAATCCGGTATCGGTCGAGCCCGCAGGGCGGATTAGCCGCAGGCGTAATCCGCCGCATCATGACAGCGACGATCGCGAGTTACGCTTCCGCCTTCGCTCTACGAGCTTCGGCGGACAAGTCGCCAACCAACCCGCCCTATGCGCTGGACGCGTAGCCCGCGTGAGCGCAGCGACACGCGGGGGACCAGCACGCGCCTACCCGGAAGTCGCTTTGCTCATCCGGGCTACGCCTGCTCGAAGCTTATTTCCGATTTTCGAAACAGGCTCTTGACATTTCTCTAAATCAGAATTATCTTCCCACCCATCCCGCCTCGTGCAGAGGGGCGCTTCGCGGTCGTCACGGACGTGGAGGCGGGGAGCGGTGGCCGCGAGGGGTCGCAGCGTTTCTTTTGGAGCGCCGACGAACGATCCTTCGCGGACGGTGAAGACGCGTGGTCCTGGCACCCCGACGCTGGTGTCAAGCTCGCGACGACGCTTTCGCGTCGCGCGGGCGACGGGGGCAAGAAAGCCCGGTCCCCGGGGAGAGCGCGGAATAAGCCGTAGCACACTGCGCAGGGAAGGCCGGGTGTTCTCGGCTGAGCCTGTGGTTCCTACCCCGTGCGTTCTTTGTTGCACGGGGGCCATGGGCGCCGGCCGGCGCCCGGTCTTCCCTGCGCCCTCTCACTTCCTGAGGGTCTCGCCTTGCAAAGCTCGGGCACGCACAGCGCCGCGAGAATGCGGGGTCATGGCTGTTTGACATTCAAATCGAGATGTCCGGGCTTCACTGCCTCTCCCCGCGAGCGGGGCGAGGTGAACCGAACTCGCGGACACATCATTCATCCAGAACCATCATGCGTTTTAGGGCTCGAGCGCGGTCTCGAGCCGCGCCCATTCCGCGTCGCTGCCCGGCAGTCCCAATCGCAGCCACCCTGCCCGGCCTCCGAAGATGCGCGACCAGATGTGGGCGCGGCCGAGTCGCTCCTGCGCGGCTGTGGCGTCGCCTACCTCGTAGAGCCGGAACAGCGGCGTGCCGCCGACCAGCTTCCAGCCCGCGCCTCGCGCCAGTGCATCGAGCCGCGCGGCGTCGCGCAACAGACGCGCGGTCGTCGCCACCGCCCAGGCGCGATCCGCCAGCGCGCGCCGGCCGATTTCGATGGCGATGCCCGATACCGGCCACGGCCCGGCCATCACGGCGAGATCGGCGATATCCGCCTCGCAGCCGAGGACAAAACCGAGCCGCAGGCCGGCGAGGCCAAAGAACTTGCCGAACGAGCGCAGCAGCAACAGCCCTGCCCGCCCCGCCTCCGCGGCCAGCGACAGGCCGGGCTGCGCGTCGGCAAAGCTCTCGTCGATCACGAGGCGACCGACGCGCGGCAACGACGCCAGCAGATGCGCGGGATCCGAGCCTCGGCCGTCGGGATTGTTCGGATTGACCACGACCGCGAGATCGGCGCCTGCGAGCGCGGCGAAATCTTCGACCTCCTCCACCGTCCAGCCCGCCTCCCTCAGCACCGGCGCATACTCATTATAGGTGGGCGCGAGAATCCGCGCCCGTCCGGGCGGCGCGAGACGCGGCAGGAGCTGGATCGCGGCCTGCGCGCCGGCGGTGGCGAGGACCGGTGCCGTCGTGCCATAGGCCTGCCGCGCCGCCTCATGCAGGGCGTCGACCTCGGCGCGCGACGGCAGCGCGCGCCAGTGCCGTTCTTCCACCCCGCCCACCGGATAGGGCCGGCGGTTGATGCCGGTCGAGAGATCGATCCAGTCCTCGACGCGCCCGCCGAAACGCGCGATCGCCACATCGAGATTGCCGCCATGCTCCATCATGGCCTCTCTCTAAAGCAAGGCGAGGATCACCAGAAGCCCGGCCAGCCCGATCATCGCGTACCGATAGAGCGCGAGCGCCCGCGCGATGTCGGCGCCGCCGGGGTCGCGGGCGTCGCCGTTGAGCCAGGGCTCGTCGGCCAGCACACCGTGGTAGGAGCGCGGGCCGCACAGCCGCACACCCAGCGCGGCGGCCATCGCCGCCTCCGGCCAGCCGGCATTGATGGAACGATGGTTGCGCGCATCCTGCATCATGCAGGCCACCGCCTCCCTCGGACGCCTGCCGGCCAGCGCGAACACCAGCCCGGTAAGCCGCGCGGGCAAGAAGTTCGCGACGTCGTCGATGCGAGCCGCGGCCCAGCCGAAGGCCTCGTGGCGAACGGTGCGATGGCCGATCATGGAATCGAGCGTGTTCACCGCCTTGTAGCCGACGATGCCGGGCAACCCGAACAGCGTCCCCCAGAACACCGGTGCCGCGATGCCGTCGGAGGCATTTTCCGCGAGACTCTCGATCGCCGCGCGCGCGATGCCGGCTGCATCGAGCGTATTGGGATCGCGACCGACGATCTTCGCCACCGCCGCCCGCGCGGAGGCGAGATCGCCCGCCTGCAATGGGCCTGCGACGGCGGCGACATGATAGTGCAGCGAGCGCAAGGCAATGAAAGGCCAGGCCAGCGCGCCGAGCAGCAGCGTGCGGCTCCATCCCGGCGGCATGCCGAGCTGGATCGCCCAGCTGAACAAGGCCGACAGCGCGATCACGATCAGGGCCGCAGCCGCGCCGGCCGCGCGACGCGTCTCGCTCGACTGCGTGTCCCGATTCCAGCTTTGGTCCAGCGCGTCGATCCACTTGCCGAGCCAGCTCACGGGATGACCGATGCGCGCGAACAGCCCGCCGGGCCAGCCGAACCCGGCATCGATCGCCATCGCCACCACCATCGCGCTCGCGAAACCCACGCCCACGTCTCCATACGAGAGGAGCCTTGATGCGCAAGGTTGCTTCGCCAGCGCAAGTCCCGACGCGGCAATATTAACCTTTGTCATGAAACTGAATCGGTGGTTAGTGCGGGGCGGGAGTGGAGTCATGGCGGTCATCCTGATCACCGGCGGGGCGCGGTCCGGCAAGAGCACGCGTGCCGAGGCGCGCGCGCTGAACTTTCCCGGCCAACCCGTCTATCTCGCGACCGCGGAGGCGCTCGACGCCGAGATGCGCGAGCGGATCGCGCGGCATCGCGCGCGACGCGGCGGCCATTGGTTGGAGCGCGAGGTTCCGCTCGCGCTGGTCGCCGCATTGGCGGAGACCGACGGCGGCGGCGCGCGGCTGGTGGATTGCCTGACGCTCTGGCTGTCCAACCTGATGCTCGGCGGGCGCGACTGGGCGAAGGAGGCCGCGGCGCTGGCGGATGCCCTGCCCGCTCAGACGAGCCCGGTCGTGCTCGTGACCAACGAGGTCGGGCTCGGCATCGTGCCGGACAATGCGCTGGCGCGGCAATTCCGCGATGCGGCCGGCCTGTTGAACCAGACGATCGCACGCGTCGCCGACGAGGTGGAGCTCGTGGTTGCGGGATTGCCGATGCGGGTGAAGTAGTCGATGGATGCGTATCTCGAGACGGCGCAGCGTGTGTTGACCGAGTTGCGGCTCGGCATCGCGCTCTGCACACGGCTTCCAGTCGGTCCCATGAAGCCGGCCGACGACGGCGACGTCGCGCGGGCGAGCTGGACGTTTCCGGTCGCCGGACTGCTGATCGCCCTGATCGGTGCGGCGGTCTATTGGCTGGCGGCCCGGCTGCGGATACCGACCGAGCCGGCGGCGGCTCTCCTGCTCGTCGTCATCGTGCTCCTCACCGGCGCCATGCACGAGGATGGTCTCGCCGACACCGCCGACGGCTTCGGCGGCGGCACGACGCGCGAGCAGAAGCTCGAGATCATGCGCGACAGCCGGCTCGGCGCCTATGGCGGCTCGGCGCTCGCGCTGTCGTTCCTGGTGCGCTGGAGCGCGCTGATCGCGCTGTCCGAGCCGCGCTATGTCACGATCGCGCTGGTGCTCGCCCATGTCGGCGCGCGGGCGCTGCTGCCGCCGTTCATGCGCTATGTGCCGGCGGCGCGGCAGGAGGGGCTGTCGAGCAGTGCCGGGACGCCGCCCGCACGAAGCGCCGCGATCGCAATGGGGCTCGGCGCCGTCTGCCTGCTGCTCGGCTTCGGTCTGGGCGGCACGATCGTGGCGCTGATCGTGCTGGGCCTGATCACGCTCGGGCTTGCCGCGTTCGCCAGGAGGCAGATCGGCGGCCAGACCGGCGATGTGCTCGGCGCGCTGGAGCAGGTGGCCGAGACCGCGATCCTGCTGATCGCGACCGCGCGGTTCTGATCTGGCCTCGGCATCGTGCTATATTGAAAACGGCCTCGCGCAACGACTTGAAATGCCACACACCCTGCTCTCAATTCTCCTGTACAATAGCGGGCTGGGTTTCCGGACGACCAGGCAGGGATGGAAGTCTTGACCTCGAAAGTGACCATTGCCGCCGGCTGCCTCCTGCTCGCCGCGCACGCCTCCGCGCAGGAAAATCCGCAGGACCGCGTCAGGACCGCCCCGAACCAGCTCACGCTGCTGGCCACGCGCGACGCTCCCGGCGATGCCTGCCGCATGGTCGAGAAGATCGAACCGGCCGATCTCGTGCCGGTCTCCCTGCACCGGACCTTTCACGACGATTTCGACCAGCACCCACTGTCGAGCGGCAAATGGGAGCCGCATTACGCCGGCGGCGCCGCCTGGCCCGAGGCGCGCTATTGGGGCGGCGAGAACTCCGACGTCAAGCGCAAGGACGCCTGGAATGGCGAACAGCAGATCTACGTCGACCCCCGCTACGCCGGCCGTGCCGCGATCCCGCTCGGCCTCGATCCGTTCAAGATCAACGACGGCGTGCTGTCGATCGTGGCGAGCCGCATTCCGCCCGCACTGAAGGCCGTGCTGTTCGACAACGAATACACGTCGGGCATCCTGACCAGCCAGAGCTCGTTTGCGCAGAAATACGGGTATTTCGAGATCCGCGCCAAGATCCCGGCCGGCATCGGCGTGTGGCCGGCATTCTGGCTGCTTGCCAATGACGGCGGCTGGCCGCCGGAGATCGACATCCTGGAAGGACGCGGCCAGCACCCCGGCGACATCGTGATGACGACGCATTGGCGCATTCCATCGACGCAGAAGATCGAGCACTGCGGTTTCGATTTCCTGCTGCCGGATGCGCCGACCGGCTTCCATGACTACGGCATGCTGTGGGAGCGCGACCGCCTGGTCTATTTCATCGACCGCAAGCCGGTCTCCGACATCAAGGCGCCGGTCGGCTTCGACGATCCGATGTACATGATCGTCAATCTCGCGATGGGCGCCAAATATTTCGGCGGGGTGGGCATTGTCGACGGCATGTCGCCGGACACCGTCGCCTTCGAGATCGACCGGATCTCTGTCTATCAGATCGATCCGTACCAGCAGATCCAACGGGCACAGAATTCGGAGAAGACGGAAATGGTGGGCCAGGCCAATGCTCGGTAGGTTCACGCGCCGGCATTTCGCGGCGCTGGCGGGCGCCTCCGCGCTCGGGTTTGGGGCAACGCCGGCGGCACCGCAAGACCGGCCAGCCGAGCCCTTCCCCGATCGGCGCGCTGCGGCACCGTTCCCGCAAGGCTTCATCTGGGGCACGGCGACCTCGGCCTATCAGATCGAAGGCGCCGTCGACGAGGACGGCCGCGGCCGCTCGATCTGGGACACCTTCAGCCACACGCCGGGCCACATCGGCGACAACACCAATGCCGACCGCGCCAACGACCACTATCATCTCTACAAGGGCGACGTCGGCCTGATCAGGGAGCTGGGCGTCAAGGCCTACCGTTTCTCGATCGCATGGCCGCGGGTGTTTCCGGACGGAACGGGCGCACCGAATCCCAAGGGCCTCGATTTCTACGACCGCCTGCTGGACGAATTGCTGGCGAACGGCATCGAGCCCTACGCGACGCTCTATCACTGGGACCTGCCGCAAGCGCTGCAGGACCGTTGCGGCGGCTGGCAGTCCAGCGAGACCTCGAAGGCCTTCGGCGATTACGCGGGTCATGTCGCCGAGCGGCTCAGCGATCGCGTCAAGAGCTTCTTCACCCTCAACGAGGTCGGACGTTTCCTCAACTTCGGCTATGGCTACGGCATCGATGCCCCCGGCCTCAGATTGCCGGTCGGCGAGCTGAACCAGGCGCGCCACAATGTGGTGCTGGGGCACGGCCTCGCCGTGCAGGCGATCCGCGCCCGGGCGCGCGCGGGCACACGGGTCGGGATCGCCGAGAACATCGCGGCCTGCGTGCCGGCGATCGATACGCCGGAAAACGTCCGCGCCGCCGAGAACGCCACGCGCGAGTTGAACGCCGGCATTCTCGGCGTGATCCTGAGCGGCAAGTACACCGAGGGCTATCTCACCTATGCCGGCAAGGACGCGCCGAAGTTCACCGCAGAGGAATTGAAGATCATCGGCTCGCCGATCGACTATGTCGGCCTCAACATCTACGCGCCGCAGTTCTACGTCGTGGCCGGCGAGCACAGTTGGGGATTCAAGGTGCTGCCCTTCCCCGCCTCGTTTCCGCACATGGAATCCGAATGGCTCAGGATCGGGCCGGAGACGGCCTATTGGGTGCCGCTCCTGGCGGCGAAGGTCTGGAACATCGAGACGATCTATATCAGCGAGAACGGCACGTCGTCCGAGGACAAGATCGCGCCCGACGGCAAGGTCTACGACCTCGACCGCATCATGTATCTGCGCAACTACCTGATGCAGTTGCAGCGCGCGATCGCCGACGGCGCGCCGGTGCGCTGCTACTTCCTGTGTAGCCTGATGGACAATTTCGAGTGGATCTTCGGCTTCGCGCAGCGCTTCGGGGTCTACCACGTCGACTACGAGACGCAGCGCCGGACGCCGAAGCTCAGCGTGTCGTTCTATCGCGACGTCGTCACGAGGAACGCGATCGGCGCATGAGCGCAGCCTTCGCGCTCAGGACAGCGCCTCGGCGAGCCTCGCCGGCTCGTTTCCACCGAGGGCTTCCGCCAGCGGCCCGAGATGCTTGGCGTAACGGCGCCAGCCGCCCATGGCCGAGCGATAGAGCGGCTCGCGCACCTGCATCAGGCTCGCGGTCCGCACCGTGCGCTTGGTGTCATGGAAGTCGCGGCAGGCGTCCTCCCATTCGAGCCCGCAATGTGCGAGCGCGCGCCGGCCCACGCCTTCGAGATCGTCGACCAGGTCCTCGTACTGCACGTCGATCATCACGCCCGGCGGCAGCACTTTATGCCAGTGCTCCATCACGCCCTCGTAGCCGCGATAGTAGCGGCCGAGCTCGGCCAGATCGTAGGCGAAGGGCTGGCTGCCGGTGAACATCAGCGAGAAGCAGGACACGCAGGTATCCAGCGGATCGCGGCGGATATGGAGGATCCGCGCATTCGGCAGCGCCAGATGAATCAGCCCGACAAAGGCGAAGTTGAGCGGCATCTTGTCGACGATGTAGCCGGCCTCCGGCGCCAGCGCGCGCACGCGCGTCGCATAGATGCGCCCCATCTCGGCGATGCGTTCCGCCGACAATTGCTGCACCAGATCGGGATAGGCCGGAACGATGGCCTGGCTCTTGGCGCATTCGCCGATCACTTCCTTGAAGGTCTCGAGCTCGCCCGCGCCATGCACCTTGGAATGGCTGGCCAGCACCTGCTCCAGCAGCGTCGTGCCCGAGCGCGGCATGCCGACGATGAAGATCGGCGACCACGACGCGTCGCCGGCCCTGGCATTCGCGCAGAACAGCTCCGGCGTGAACCTCGTCCTGATGTTCTCGAACATCGCAAGCCGCTGCGGCTCGTCATAGTCGAAGGTCTTCCGCTTCACAGCGTTCGCCTTCACAAGATGCCCGAACGCCTCGTCATATTGCTTGAGATCGGAGAGCGCCTTGCCCATGGCGAAGTGGGCCGCGATCTGCTTCTCCTCGTCCAGCGCATCGACCCGGCCGATCAGACGCCGCAGGCCGGGCAGACGGCGATCCTCCAGCTTGAACTTGCGCATGTTCGCGAGGTTGAGATGAACGGGCGCCTCGTCCGGCGCCAGCTCGAGCGCACGCTCGAACGCTGCGGTGGCCTCCTCGAAGCGGCCGAGCGCCTGATAGGCGACGCCGAGATTGTTCTGCGATCCGAACCGCTCCGGCTTCAGCGCGAGCGCGCGCTTGTTCTGCTCGATCGACTCCTCCAGGCGATTGAGCTCGAGCAGCGCATTGCCCAGATTGCCGAACGCGTCGGCATAGTCCGGCTTGATCTCGATTGCGGTGCGGTAATAGCTGATCGCGCGCTCCGCATGACCCTGCCGCAGCAGCACGTTGGCGAGGTTGTTGTGCGTCTCGGGATG
>NZ_JAFAVV010000487.1 GCF_019242285.1 Bradyrhizobium sp. | reverse complement strand
CATGGGCGCGCTTTCCTGCACCGGGCTGGCCCTATCAACGGCCTGCGCGGCCCGACCGTTTCGACGACACGCCGAGCTATGACGATCCGTCGAAGCGCGGAGGCGCTTGAAAGACAGCTCCATAAGACGCTGGCGCCGGCTGAACGCTGACGGTTCACCGCGCGTGCCAAAGCCCAATTTGTCCTGGCTGGCGGAGACGGAGGGATTCGAACCCTCGATAGAGCTTTACAACCCTATAACGGTTTAGCAAACCGCCGCCTTCAGCCACTCGGCCACGTCTCCAATCCGCGCCGATATGCACGAGGCGGCGCTGAGCCGCAAGCGGGAGTTCAGCGTGTTCGGCTGCATTTCTCCGAGAATATGTCGCGTATCGATGCTGCCGTGGGCCGAGACGTGCTCGATTCTCCAACCCCGATTCTGCTTGCATGAATCTCGTCGGTGCAAACGCCGACGCGGAATATGAGCAAGTGTCCTTGATTTCGCCTGTCGTTGCAACGATTCGAGGCTCAGATAGGCCCCGGAGGTAGAAAATATAACACACTACACGCATGCGATGTGGTCGGGGAAGGAACCAGAGGGAGAGAAAAATTCTAATTAATTCACAACAGGTTAGCTCAATTCGTTTGATCACGCTTGCGTGTTATTTGGGCAACACCCGGCCGAAAACGCGCCCCATAGGCCGT
The DNA here is from genome assembly GCF_019242285.1 of Bradyrhizobium sp. Classification (GTDB taxonomy): domain Bacteria; phylum Pseudomonadota; class Alphaproteobacteria; order Rhizobiales; family Xanthobacteraceae; genus Bradyrhizobium. The sequence continues at coordinate 3,891 of NZ_JAFAVV010000487.1, read as the reverse complement.
TTGCCCGCGGTTCCTTTATTGCTTGTGCAGGGTCGTTCGGTAATTGTGGTCATGCGACGGAGGGGGGCATCCCGAAGTCGTCCCGTTTTAGGTCGTTCGCTTAAGTCCTCTCGCGTTCAGCGGGGTGTGTCCGAAGGCGCGATATGGCTGAGCGACGGGTCGAAAGGGACAAGGGGACCACCCCCAGGGTTTCTCAACCCGGCGGATCCGGAACCTTCCCTGATTGAGCAACTTGGAGGTTTAACATGAAGATGGTCAAGAGCCTTGTCCTCGGCTCCGCGGCGGGTTTGCTCGTCGTGGGCGGGGCTCAAGCGGCTGATCTTCCCGTCAAGGCCAAAGCGGTCGAGTACGTGAAGGTCTGCTCTCTGTACGGCGCAGATTTCTATTACATTCCCGGCACCGACACCTGCATCAAGCTCGGCGGCTACCTGCGCGCCGAAATGGGCGTCAACGTCAACTCGGTTCAAACGGGCAACACGGGTCTTCCCGCCAGCGCGAATAACCGCTTCACCAACGCCTTCACCTGGCGTGGTCGTCAGGACCTGAGCGTCGATACGCGCACCGCGACCGAGTACGGCGTGGTCCGCACCTTCAGCGAGTTCACGCTGACCTGGGGTGATGACAGCTTTGCGGTCAATCCGGCTGCGCCCGGTTCGACCGTCTACTCGCCGATCGGTGGCGGCGCCGTCGCCGGCATCGCTCCGTTGTTGGGGAACGTTGCTCCGGGATCCGCGCCGAACAATGCCAACGCTGGCGCGGTTGCGGGCGGCACGCTCGGCGTCTACTACGCCTACATCCAGTTCGCGGGCTTCACGATCGGTAAGGCGATCTCGCAGTTCAGCGCACCCTGGACCAACTACCCGGGCAACAACTTCGACGGTCTGGTGGGTGGCGGCGGCGACGTGACCGGCGTCAACCAGTTCACCTACACCGCCGAGTTCGGCCAGGGTGTCAGTGCCGCGATCTCGGTTCAGGATCCGACCGCCTACTATCAGGCCGGCGTGAACAACCTGAGCGCCGGCGGCCTGTTCGGTGCCAGCGACTACGCCGGAACCATCGCTCCGGACATCGTCGGCATGGTCCGTATCGACCAGGCCTGGGGCATGGTCCAGTTCTCGGCCGCTGCGCATGACAACCATGTCGCATATTACGGCGCGACCGAGCCGACCGGCCATCCCGACGACAAGTGGGGCTTCGCCGTTCAGGGTGCCTTGACCATCAAGAACATCCCGACCGGACCTGGCGACACCATCAACGTCCAGGGTGTCTACACCAACGGCGCGACCCGCTACAACATCCAGGATCTGGCTGCACAGGCTGGTGCGGCCCAGATCTATGGCGGTTCGAACGTGGCCTACCAGAGCGTTGGTCTCGGCGTTGCCACCGACACGATCTTCGCCGCCGGAACGCAGCAGCAGCTCACCGAGACGTGGGGCATGCGCGGTGCGTTCAACCACAACTGGGATCCCTACTGGAGCTCCAGCTTGTACGGCGCGTGGGCCGCGGTGCACTACAACGGCACGGCCAAGGGCCTGATCTGCGGCACGCCCGGTATCGGGTTTGGTGTTGCAGCGGCGGCCCTCGTGACGACCTGCAACCCGGACTACAACATCGCGCAGGTTGGCTTCATCACCCGCTGGACCCCGGTCAAGAATCTGACCTTCTCGGCGGACGTGACCTGGGAACATCTGGACCAGAAGTTCGCCGGCTTCCTCACGGCTCCGAACGTCGCGACCGGCAAGCCGGCCGTTGCCTACGAGCTGAAGGATCAGGACACGGTGCAGCTCCTGCTCCGCGCCCAGCGCAACTTCTGATCTCGATCTGACATCGGTTTGACGAGAGCCCCGGCGGGTGACTGCCGGGGCTCTTGCTATCTGTATTATGAGATATCCGCAGAGTGGGCCAAGCGACCACATGCACGCAAGTTTGCCACACGAAGGCGGAGCGTGCCCACCATTCAAGGCCGTGTGTTGACATCGCGGTGGGCAGGGCGCTCCGCGCTTAGCCTACCCTGCGGCTCCGCCTTGGTCGCGACACAGTAGGATCAGCCCACTCTGCCGATCTCGTGACGCAACAGGCACTACTCCAAGGTGCCGCGATGCAGGTCGGCTTCGATATGCAGGCGCTTGCCGCCGCCGAAGCGGGCGCGATAGACCTGCAGGTTCTCCATCACCCGCTGCACGTAGTTGCGGGTCTCGGAGAACGGGATCAGCTCGACCCAGTCGACCGCGTCGACCTTGGGATCGCGCGGATCGCCATAGCGGTCGATCCATTTCTTCAGGGAGCCGCGGCCGGCATTGTAGGCCGCGAACGTCATGATGTACGAGCCGCGGAAATCCTCGAGCAGGCCGCCGAGCTCGGCCGAGCCGAGCGAGGTGTTGTAGGCCGGATCGGTCTTCATCCGGTTGAGATCGAACGCGACGCCCGCGCGCTTGCAGACGTAGCGTCCGGCGTCGGGCGTCACCTGCATCAGGCCGTAGGCCTGTGCCGCCGAGACATCCTTCGGGTTGAACGCGCTCTCCTGGCGCGCGATGGCGAAGATCACGCTCTTCTCGACCTCGGGCCCGACCGCCTGGAACGACGGAATCCCGTTCACCGGATAGGCGTAGTGGTCGAACGGCAGGCCGCGGTTCAGCGCGGCCTTGCCGACCAGGAGCATCGCCCGCGCATCGCCGTGCCGGGCGGCGATCTCGCCGAGCCCGAGCAGCGCGTCCGCGTCGCCGTTCTCGCCCATGTCGGCCAAGATCGGGATCGCGATCTCCGCCTCGTCGAGATCGTAGAGCAGCTGCACGGCGCGCACGATCTCCAGCCGCTCGACGCTGCGGCCGCGCGTGGAAAGTTGCTCGTTCAGCTCGAGCTGCGGCAGTCCGAGCCTCGCGCGTGCGAGCTGGCCGTAATAGCTGGTGGACTGCTCGGCCGCCGCCGCATAGGCGGCGTGCGCCTCCTGCGACCGTCCGGCGGCCTCGGCGGCACGGCCCTGCCAATAGCCGGCGCGCGCGAGCGTGGTCGGATTGACGCTGCCGACCCCAATTCGCGCGAAGTGCCGCGCGGCGGTGCCGGGATCATTGAGAAAGCGCAGCGCGATCCAGCCTGCAGTGAACTCCTGCTCGGTCTTGTAGATGTCGCGGTTCGGCAGCGCTGCATCGCGCGCGATCTGGTAGGCGGTGCGGTACTCGCCGGCATCGATCATCTTGCGCCCCAGCAGGCGCCGCTCGATCCACCATTCGTCGAGATTGTAGAGCCGCGCCGGATCGCGCGTCACGCCGAGCATGAGCTGGGCGGCCTCAGTGAACTTCTCCTCGCGGCGAAGCTCCTGGATGCGGCCGAAGGTGTAGCCGACGTCACCATGCAGCTCGTGCGGCACGGCATCGAGCAGCGCCTTGGCATTGGCGGCCTTGCGCACCGAGGCGAGTCGCGCCTTTGCGAGCTCCACATAGGCCGAGCCGAGCCGCTTCGCGGCGCGCATCGCCGCAGCCTCGTTCTCGGTGGTGTAGAGGAAATAGTCCATCCGCGCCTTCTGGTCGCCTGCCGTCAAGAGCGCGCCGAACATGTCGAGGGCGGCGCTTTCGGTGTCCTCCGACATCGGATCGTTGCGCCAGGCTTCGCGCACCAGCCGCTCGGCATTGGCGCGGTCGCCGCGCGCGAGCATGGCCTTCGCCAGCACCAGGCGGCCCTTGGCCGAGACCGGCGATTCGTTCTCGAACCACGACCACACGACCTGGTCGTCGCGCTTGTCATCCCACATCGCCGCCTCGAGCCGGCGCCGGAGGAAGGTCTGCGACGGCCAGCTCGGATTGGCGTCGAGGAAGGCGCGGTAGCGCTCGACGGAGGCGCCATTGTCCTCGTTGCGCAGGATCAGCCATTCGGCAAGCTTGCGCGCGACCGGATCGG
>NZ_JAFAVV010000278.1 GCF_019242285.1 Bradyrhizobium sp. | reverse complement strand
TGCCGTTCGATCTCGACATGTCGCCGGCGGTCGCCGCGCGCGGAAAAATCCGGCGCGCCGCGCGGCGCGGCGAACCCATCCCGCCCGGCTACGCGCTCGACGCCAAAGGCCGCCAGACCACCGATCCCCATGCCGCGCTCGACGGCGGCACCGTGCAGCCGATCGGCGGTCCGAAGGGTTCGGCGCTGGCGATGCTGATGGACCTGATGGGCGGCGTGATTTCCGGCGCCGCGTTCGGCGGCGACGTACGCAACCATTTCGAGGATTACGACCGGCCGCAGAATGTCGGTCATTTCATCATGGCGATGAAGCCCGATCTGTTCGTCAGTCGCGACGAGTATGCGAGGCGCATGGATACGCTGGCGCAGCGCGTGCATGCCTGCCCGACCGCGGAAGGTTTTGACGAAGTGATCATGCCTGGCGAACGTGAGCGCCGGCTGGAAGCGAAGCATCGCCGCACCGGCGTGCCATTCCACGCCAAGGAGGTCGCCATGATGCAGGAGGCTGCGGCCAAGGCCGGAGTGCCGCCGCTGCCGGTCTCGCGCGTTCCGCTGGCATAGACTCCCATGTGTCCGCTTCGTCCAGGAGAAACGAGTTGTTGAAACGAGACATGATCAAAGCCGGAGCCTTCCTTGCGGCAGCGCTCCTGCTCATGAGCCCGGCGGTGCGCGCCCAGAGCTATCCTTCAAAACCGATCACGCTGATCGTGCCGTTCGCGGTCGGGGGATCGAACGACCTGGTCGCCCGCGCCATCGGCAAGAAGCTCGCCGATGCGTGGGGGCAGCCGGTGGTCGTTGAAAACCGCGCCGGTGCGGGCGGCACGATCGGCAGCTCCACCGTCGCCACCGCGCCGCCGGACGGCTACACGCTGCTCCTGGTGTCGTCGACCTTCACGATCAACCCCGCGATCAAGAAAACCCTGCCGTTCGACACGATCAGGGATTTCACGCCGATCGCCTTCATTGCCCGCTCGCCCCTGTTGCTTACGGCGTCGAAGAGCCTGCCGGCGAAATCCGCCAAAGAACTGTTCGCTCTGGCCAGGGGCGAACCGGGGCGGATCACCTACGCCTCGGCTGGGCCCCGGCAGCATCAATCAGATCGCGGCAGAGCTCATGGCGCAGTCGGCCGGCGTGAAGCTGATGCACGTCCCCTACAAGGGCGGAGCGCCCGCGCTCAACGATCTCCTCGGCGGCCATGTCGATATCTACGTTTCGAGCCTGCCGCAGGTACTGCAACTCGTGCAGAACGGCCAGGCCAAGGCCCTTGCGGTGACCAGCGCCAGGCGGACGGCCTTGTTGCCGGATGTGCCGACGCTCGACGAACAGGGTGTGACCGGCTTCGATGTCTGGTCGTGGTGGGGCATCGTCGGTCCGGCCGGGATGCCGGCGACTATCGTCGACGCGCTGAATTCCGAGATCGGCAAAATGCTCGGCACCCCCGAGCTGCGTCAGATTCTGTCGAATGAGGGGGCCGAGGCGGACACCATGACGGCGCGGCAATTCGGCGATCTGCTGCGGCTGGAAACGGAGCGATGGACCAAGGTCGCGCACGAGGCCAAGATTTCGATCGATCAGTGAGGGAGGCGCGCGATCACATCCCAAGGCCGTCGGCGAATTGCCTGATGCCGGCGAGGACGGGCTGCTGGTCGCCGGCGAAGGCCCAGTGGTCGGCCCCGTCGAGCTCGATCAACCGTGCCCGCGGGACGCGGCTGGCGAGATGCCGGCCGGCGCCGACGCGAACGGCGCGGTCGCCGCGACGGTGCAGCACGAGGGTCGGCGCCGCGATCCGCTCCAGGAGGTGCCGCACATCGGTGTCGCGCAACGCCTCGAGCACGCCCTTGATGGCGCCCGGGCTCGACGCCGCGCGAAGCAGGCCGGCCCACCAGGCTCTCGCCTGCGCATCGCCCGAAAGGCTCGGCGCGAACGTCTCGATACCGGCGGGCCCGCCCCAGGCCGTGACGAGCTGACGCAGCCATATGTCGTACTGCGCGGCCTGCAAGGCGTGCGGATAATCCGGCGTGGCGCTCCCCTTCGCGAGCGAGGCGAACAGGACGAGACCGGCGACCCGATCCGGATGGTCGGCCGCGAAGCTGATGCAGGCCGGTCCGCCCTCGGACGCACCGAACAGCATTACGCGGCGGCTGCCCGCAGCATCGAGCACCGTGCCGATGTCCAGCGCGGTCGCCTCCACGCTGGGGCTGGAGCCGACCCGGTCGGACAGCCCGACGCCGCGACGGTCGAGCAGGATGAGACGGCCGATCCCGGCAAGTGAGGACAGGAACGTTCGGCACCGCGGCTCCTCCCAGACGCGCTCGACATGGGAGACGAAGCCGGGCAGCACGAGCACGTCGATGGACCCGGTACCATAGGTCTGGAAGGCGAGATGAATGCCGCCGCCGCTTGCGTACCGCGTCGACGGCGGGTCCGCGGCCGCGGCCGGCGCGCGGTCTTCGAGCAGCGACCGGGTTTCGGCCTCCGGCGCCACATCGAGCTCGTCGCGAAGACGCCGCGTCAGGGCGTCGAGGTGGCGCTCGGCCGCGGCCCGATCGCCGGCGAGCAGGAGATTGCGGATGAGATGCCGCCCATACACTTCGCTGAGCGGATCGAGCGCAGCCAGACGGACGGCATGGACAGCCGCGGCTGCGTAATCGCCCGCCGCGTTCTTCTCGTACACCAGCCGCTCGAGCGCCTGGATCGCGCGGCCCCGCAACGCCTCCCTGCGGAAGAAGGCCCACTCGTCGAATTGTGGACAGCCTGCGGGCGCGAAGCCCTCGAGGAAGTCGCCTTCATAGAGGCGGCACGCCTGCTCGAAATCGCCACGATCGCAGGCCTGCTCGAACGACTGGGAGCCGACCTCCAGCTCGATCGCCGACGACCAGCCGACCGTGGAACGATCGGTCGTGAGAACATCCCCGAGCGTCGACTGGAGCCGATGCAACAGGCGCCGCAGCCGCGCCTTCACCACCGTCTCGGGGCTTTCCGGCCACAGCAGGGTTGCGAGCGCGTCGCGCCCGACCGGGCCCTTCGCCTCGGCCAGATAGACCAGCAGGGCAAGGCCCTTGCGCAGCGCCAGCCGGCACGGCTCGCCGTCACGCCGGAGCTCCGGGAAGCCGAACGTGCGCACGCTGAACTGAGCCATCGTCATGCAATCCGGAAATGCAGGCGTCCGGGGACGGCCGAGGAACGCCCAAGGGACGCCCAAGGGACGCAGCGATGCTAGCACCGGCGGCACGGAATCGTCACCGGCTCCAGCGCGGCGGGGCCACGCGCGGCTATCACGTCCGCCGCCGCACAGCCACACAGGAGAATATCATGATCGGACGCATCGCCGCTCTCCTCTATGCCGTTGCGAGCTATCTCGTATTTTCCGTCGCTTTTGCCTATGCGGTGGCCTTCGTCGGCAACCTCTGGGTTTCGAAGTCGATCGATGTCGGGTCCGAGGGCGGGCTCGGCCCCTCGGTGCTGATCGACGTGGTGCTGCTCGGTCTGTTCGCGGTCCAGCACAGCGTCATGGCGCGCCCGGGCTTCAAGCGCTGGTGGACGCGGATCGTCCCGGCGTCCTGCGAGCGCAGCACCTATGTCCTGATCTCGAGCCTCCTGCTGCTGCTCATCTTCTGGCAATGGCGGCCGATCACCGTCACAATCTGGCGCGTCGACGGCTGGGCGGCGGCGACCCTGACGGCGATCTCCTGGACCGGCTGGCTGGTGACCTTGACGTCGTCCTACATGATCGACCATTTCGAGCTGTTCGGATTGCGCCAGGTGCTCGATGCGCTGCATGGCGCCGCAGCGCGCGTGCAGCCGTTCAGGACGCCGCTGCTGTATAAGCTCGTCCGCCACCCGCTGATGCTGGGTTTTCTGCTGGCCTTCTGGGCGACGCCGCACATGACGGCCGGGCACCTGCTGTTCGCGCTTGTGAATACCGGATACATCCTCGTCGGCCTGTGGTTCGAGGAACGCGATCTGGTGGCGCATTTCGGCGCGAGCTATGAGCGGTATCGAAAGCAGGTTCCGATGCTGATGCCGCGCCTGCCCGGCCGCCGCTCCCGGTTGAAGGTCCAGCCGAGCGCGGAATAACCGAATCGAAGGGCGCGAGCCCGCCGGCGATTCGTCGTCGAATCGTGTGTAGCCCGGATGAGCGCAAGCGACATCCGGGTTTCGTCCCCGCATGTCGCTTCGCTCATGCGGGCTACTCGCTAGCGTTCCGACTGCGAATGGAAGTCCGCGACCGATTCGACGACGAGGTCGATCTGGCCGTCGGTCAGCTTTTCGTGAATCGGCAGGCTCAGGATCTCGCGCACCAGACGCTCCGCATTCGGCAGCGGCCTGCGATCGAAATGGCGATGCGCCGGCTGCTGCGACATCAAGAGCGGGTGGCGAATCTTCACCTCGATGCCGCGCGCCTCGAGAAAGTGGCGCAGCTCGCTCCGCCGCCGCGCCGTGACGGTGTAGTCGAAGAACACCGAACGGCGGTCGGCCGGCGATTGGGGCGGCGGCGGGCAGCCGAGCAGCGCTCCGAGGCGCTCGCCATATTGCCGCGCGATCTCGAGCCGGCGCATGATCGCCGGCTCGACCCAGTCAAAACTCACCAGCATCATGGCGGCCTGCAGGGTATCGATCTTGTGGTTGAGCGACGGCTCGACGCAGATCTCCTTGTTCACGGTGCCGACGTAGCGTAGCGCCCTGATCCGCTCCGAGATCGCGGCATCCTTCACCAGCACCACGCCGACCTCGCCGAACGCCGGAAACAGCTTCATCGGGTTGAGACTGAACGCGGCCGCGTCACCGAAGCCGCCGGCCCGCCGCCCCTCTGCATCAGTCGCACCAAAGGCCTGGGAGGCATCCTCGATCACGCGCAGTCCATGGCGGTCGGCAAGCCGCCGGATCGCCGCCATGTCGCAGAGCCGGCCGGTGTAGTGCACCGGCAGGATCGCCCGGGTTTTCGACGTGATCGCCGCTTCCGCATCCGCCACATCGAGATTGAGGTCGTCGCCGATATCGGCAAAGACCGGCGTCGCGTCCGCCAGCACCACCGCATTCACGGTGGCGACCCAGGACATCGCGGGAACGATCACCTCGTCGCCGGGCCCGATATCGAAAGCGCGCAGCGCGAGATGGAGCGCGTTGGTGCCGGAGCTGACACCGATGCAGTGGCACGCGCCGCAATAGGACGCGACCAGTTCCTCCCAGCGCTCGACCGCCGGCCCCATCAGGAGCTGGCCGCTGCGTAACACCTCGTCGACGGCGCCCAACAGCCGCGCGCGGCGCTCCGGATCATCGACGGCGAGATCGCGGTAGCGCACGCTGGGGTTCCGGAGCGGCGGCTGCAGCAGATCGGCCATCGCTTCACCCGGAATGCCGGCGAGCACGTCGCGATAGAGCGCCGAGCCCCGCGCCTGTCGGGTCGACGGGTCTTCCGTGGACGCGATGTCCTCAGCGCTGATTGACAAATCGGCCATCCATTCTATCGCACGGGGACACGAACCGGGAATCGCTCCCATGCTTCTCGTCTTTGCCGGCAAGCGCGTCGGCCTTGCACTGCTCAATTACCTGCTCACACGACCGGAGCCGATCGGCCATGTCGTCGCCGCCTCTGCGGCCGACGAATCGATTCTTCACCTCTGCCGGAAGCACAACATAGCATGCACGACCTTCGAAAGGCTCGATATCGCGGTGCTGCGGACGGTCACCGACCGGTATGAGTGGTTGCTCGACCTCTGGAGCCCGCACATCCTGTCGAGCGAGATCCTGTCCCTCGCCGGACACCGCGCCAACCTGCACCCGGGCCTGGTGCCGCACGCGCGCGGCGCCGACAGCACCGCCTGGTGCATCCGCAAAAGTCTCCCCACCGGCGTCAGCATCCTGGAGATGACGGAAGCCATCGATGCCGGCGGCGTCTACGCCCAGCGGCAGGTGCAAGCGCCCTTCCCCACTTCCGGCAAGGAGCTTCACGTGCGGCTGCAGGACGAGTTGATCGCCCTGTTCCAGGAAGTCTGGCCGCGGATGCTGACCGGCGAGATCGAGCCGCAACCGCAGGGCGCGGGTGGATCGTACCACCGCCGCAAGGACACTAATGCCGACCGCCGGCAGAAGGCCGACGTCGTCATGACCTTGGGCGAAGCGGTGCGCTGGATGCTGGCGCACGACTTTCATCCCGGCACCACCGCCGAGTTGGAGCAGGATGGCGAGCGCTTCAGGCTGCAGCTCACGGTGACGAAGATTCCCTAAAGCTTTTTCCGTTCCGATGGAATCGGAACGGAAGCTCCAGCTTCTTGTTTTGATGCGTTTTCTTCACGCGAACCGGTACCCACTTCGCTCGAAAACGCTCTAAGTCCCCGCAGTTGCGCTCCTTTTCCCGCAACAGAGCACGAGATTGTAGTGCGCCATGGCGTGGTAGCCGGTGTGCACGACCTCGTCGTTCATGGAGAAGGCGAAGACGTTGTGGAAATACTTCTGCAGCAGCCGCTTGAGGTCGCGCTGGTCCTTGCAGTTGACATGACCGATCCTGGAGTGCGCCGAGGCGTAAGGCTGCGATTGCAGCGACGGCATGCCGATGATCAGCGTGGCGTGCGCGGTGAGGCTCGCGACCATGTTGGCGAGGAACCGGTCCTCCTCGTCCGCCGGAATGTGCTCCAGCACATCGAGGGAATAGGCCCCGTCGAAAGTTCCCTCGACCGGGCCGTCCAGCATGTCGTGCAACCTGACCTCGATCGGCCAGCGGTCCGAGTGCCGGGCGCGGGCGTCCTCGACGAAATCGGCGTCGAAATCGACCGCGGTCAGATGCTCGACCTCCTGGCGGACCACCCGGCTGAAGAACGCGTCGCCGCAGCCGGCCTCGAGCACGCGGGCGCAGCCTTGCAGCATTTTGGCCACGAACTTGTAGCGGGCGAAGGCGAAGGCGAGCCGTTTCGGGTCGTCGTGGTAGCCCCATCCGGACACCAGGCCAAGCCGCTCGAAGCCATCCTTGCGAAAGTGATCGATGGCCTCCTGGTACTGGATCTCGCCCTTCGTCTTCGTCATCTCGCCGCTTTCGGCTCCGCTGCGATCGCCGTGAGGTCGGCCGGAGCGCGTCGTGAATGCCCGAACCCTCGGTTCTTGCGATAGTATCGGCCCGCAGTGATTCGTGGTCCGTAGCCACTTTCCGACATTCGCGATCGTCACAACAGCCGACGTGGCGACATTTCCGGAAAACTACGGACGCCTAGTAACATTCCAGTAACCGCGTATCCGAAACGATAATCGTTGCGAGCGATCACGGTCGCTCGCCCGCAGGTGCAACATTGGACGATGGTTACACGGACTGGGCAGTAGCCGATTCGCAGTCGATCCGATCGGATTGCGGCGATGACCGGTCGATTGCCTTCGTCTCGGGCAATTTCAACATCGTCCATCCCGGGCATCTCAGGCTGCTGCGGTTTGCGGCGGAGCAGGCGGATCGCCTGGTGGTCGGCGTCAACGCCGACGATGCGCCCGGCGTGACGCTGCCCCAGGACGTCCGTCTGGAGAATGTGCGTTCGATCGGGTTCGTCGATCATGCCGTGGCGCTCAGGGAACCGGCCGGCGGGTTCATCGCCGCCTTGCGGCCGAATGTCGTGGTCAAGGGCAAGGAATTCGAGAAACGCTGCAATGCCGAGCGGACGATCGTCGAGTCCTATGGGGGGCGCCTGGTGTTCAGCTCGGGTGAGCTGCGCTTCACCTCGCTATCGCTGCTGGAACGCGATTACACCGATGCGGAATCGTCGGCGATCCGCAAGCCGCTGGCCTTTCCGCGGCGCCATGGGTTCGAGATCGGTCAGCTCCGGCATCTGCTGGCGAGCATGGCGGGGATGCGCGTCCTCGTGATCGGAGACCTGATCATCGACGAGTACATCACCTGCGACGCGCTCGGGATGTCCCAGGAGGACCCGACTATCGTCGTGACCCCGATCATGACCAAGACCTTCGTCGGCGGAGCCGGCGGCGTCGCCGCGCATGCGCACGGTCTCGGCGCCGACGTCAAATATTGCACGGTCGTCGGCGACGACGAGCACGCCGACCACGCACGCGATAGGCTTTCGAGCCAAGGCATCGGCTGCGACTTCTTCGTCGACACGACCCGGCCGACCACGCGCAAGCAGCGCTATCGGGCCCTGAACAAGACCCTGCTGCGGGTCAATCACCTCCGGCATCATGCCGTCAGCGCCGAAATCCAGGCGAGGCTGCTCGCCGCCGTCGAGCGCGCCCTGCCGCAATGCGATCTCATCCTGTTCTCCTGCTTCAATTATGGCTGCCTGCCGCAACGGCTGGTCGACGCGGTCAGCGCTCCCGCTCGAGCCGCGCAGGTGATGCTGGCGGCCGACAGCCAGGCGTCCTCACAGGTCGGCGACGTCTCCCGGTTCAGGAACACGGGACTGCTCACACCGACCGAGCGCGAAGCGCGGATGGCGCTGAACGATTTCGAGACCGGCCTGTCCGCCATCGCCGAGCGGCTGTTGGCCAAGAGCGGCGCCGAGAATCTCATCATCACGCTCGCGGGCGAGGGCATGCTGATCAACACGATACGCGACGGTGCGCTGCAGACCGACCGCCTGCCGGCCTTCAACGTCTCGCCCAAGGACGTCGCTGGCGCGGGCGACAGCCTGTTCACCTCTACCGCGATGGCGCTGCGCGCCGGCGCGGACATCTGGCAGGGCTCCTATCTCGGCGCGCTGGCCGCCGCCTTGCAGGTCTCACGCGTCGGCAACGGCCCGCTCACGGCCGGCGAGCTCGTCGCCGAGGTTGACGAGCAGCCCGTCGATCATGACTGAGGGAACCGGCATGGGCGCGCTCCTTCTCGCCGCCGGATTCGGCAGCCGCCTGCTGCCGATCACGGCGACGACGGCGAAATGCCTGGTGCCGATCGACGGCAAGCCGCTCCTGAACTATTGGCTGGAGCACATGTTCGCGGCCGACATCGAACGGATCCTGATCAATACGCATTGGCTGGCGGAGCAGGTCGTCGCCCACGTGCGAGCTTCGCGCTTCGCCTCGCGCATCGATCTGACCCATGAGGACGAGCTCCTGGGCACCGGCAGTACGGTCCTCGACAACCGCGACTGGTTCCGGGGAAGCCCGTTTCTCGTCGCTCACGCCGACAATCTTAGCGATTTCGATGTTCGCGGCCTCGTCGCGGCGCACGAGACGCGGCCGCGCGGCCATCCGATCACGATGCTCGGCTTTCGCACCGACAGGCCCTCCTCCTGCGGCATTCTCGAGCTCGACGATCGCAGCAGCGTGGTCGCCTTTCATGAGAAGGTCGCGGACCCGCCCGGCAACCTCGCCAATGGCGCGGTCTACATCTTCGAGCCCGAGATCATCGACGCGATCGCGAGCCTCGGCCGGCCGCAGGTCGACCTCTCGACCGAGATCATTCCGCTATTCCTCGGGCGCATTCTGTGCGTCGAGACGCACGGCTATCACCGCGATATCGGAACGCCGGACAGCCTGGCGCAAGCCAGAAGCGATTTCGCCGCGCGGCGGCGCGCGGCCGAAGCATCCACGCACCGTTTACAGAAGGCCATGGCATGAACGTCTTTCTCACCGGCGCCTGCGGCTACAAGGGCAGCGTGCTGGTGCCAAAACTGCTCAAGGCAGGCCACAAGGTCGTGGCCTTCGACATCATGTGGTTCGGCAATTTCCTGGAGCCGCATCCCGATCTCACCATCATCAAGGGCGACGTGCGCAATCCCGGAGATTTCGACCTGGAGGACATCGACGCCATCATCCATCTCTCGAGCGTCGCCAACGATCCCTGCGGCGACCTCGACCCCAAGCTGACCTGGGAGACCAGTTGCCTCGCCACCATGCAGCTCGCCGACCGTGCCCGGCGTTCAGGCGTGGACCGCTTCATCTATGCCTCGTCGGGCAGCGTCTACGGCATCAAGGACGAAGCCGAGGTCACCGAGGATCTCGAACTGCTGCCGATCTCGGAATACAACAAGACCAAGATGTGCGGCGAGCGCATCGTGCTGTCCTACAAGGACGACATGGTGGTGCAGATCGTGCGCCCCGCCACCGTGTGCGGCTATTCGCCCCGGCAACGGCTCGACGTCTCCGTCAACATGCTGACCATGCAGGCGCTGACCAGCCGGCGGATGACCGTGTTCGGCGGCAACCAGACCCGGCCCAACATCCATATCGACGACATCACCGACCTCTATCTGTTCCTGCTCGACCATCCCGAGCATGCCGGCATCTACAATGCCGGCTTCGAGAACCTCTCGATCCTCGACATCGCGGAGATGGTGAAGCGGCATGTCGACGCCGAGATCGTCGTCACGCCTTCCAGCGACCCGCGCTCATACCGCGTCAATTCCGACCGGCTGCTGGCCACCGGCTTCCGTCCCAGCAAGACGGTCGAGGATGCGATCAGGGAGCTGGTCGGCATGCACGCGCAAGGGCAGCTCAGAAACGAGGACCGCTGCTACAATCTGAAATGGATGGAGAGAGGGATATCGACATGAACGCCCGCGCCTTCGCCACGCCATCCGTGCTGTTCAGAGACTATTCGAAGCGGCTTCACGCCACCCTCCGCGATTTCGACTGGGCGCCGGTCGAGCGGCTGGGCTACGAGCTGCTCGACTGCTGGCAGACCGGACGGCAGGTCTTTCTCGCCGGCAATGGCGGCAGCGGCGCCAATGCCGATCATTTGTCGAACGACCTGCTCTATGCATTTTCGAAGGTGCCGGGCTCGGGCCTGCGCGTCCGCTCGCTGTCGGCCAATCCGTCGGTGCTGACATGCCTGGCCAATGACGAAGGCTACGACAAGGTGTTCTCGCTGCAGCTCGCCGTGCTGGCACGGCCGCGCGACGTTCTGATCGTGCTGTCCGGCTCCGGCAATTCGGCCAACATCGTCGCCGCGCTCGAAGCCGCGCGCGGGATCGGCATGATCAGCTATGCCGTGCTCGGCCTCTCCGGCGGCCAGGCCAAGGACATCGCCGACGTGCCGATCCATTTCGCCGTCGACGACATGCAGATTTCCGAGGATGCGCAGATGATCGTCGGCCACATGCTGATGCAGTGGCTGCGCAGCCAGCGCGGCTCGATCGGCGCGGTGAAAGGCTGACGCAGACATCATGGCACGCGAGAAATACCTCATCCTCGGATCGAACGCGTTTTCCGGCGCGAGCTTCGCCGATCATCTCGCAGCCCAAGGCCACGACGTGCTGGCCGCCAGCCGTTCGGAGGAACCGCATCCGGCCTTCCTGCCGTACAGATGGCAGAGGCGGCCGGGGCAGGTCCGCTTCCGGCGCATCGACATCAATCACGATCTCGACGCGCTGAAGGCGCTGCTGCTCGACGAGAAGGTGACCCATGTCGTGAACTTCGCGGCGCAGAGCATGGTCGGCGAGAGCTGGACCCATCCCGACCACTGGATGATGACCAACGTCGTCTCCACCGTGCGGCTGCATGAAATGCTGCGCCGACATGACGGGCTCCAACGCTACGTCCATGTCACGACGCCGGAGGTCTACGGCTCGACGGAGGGCTGGGTGAAGGAGGACGCTGCCTTCAACCCATCCACGCCCTATGCGGTGTCGCGCGCTGCCGCCGACATGAGCCTGCGCACCTATTTCGCGAACTATCAGTTCCCGGTGATCTTCACCCGCGCGGCCAATGTCTATGGAGCGGGGCAACAGCTCTATCGCATCATCCCGAGGACCTTGCTGGCCGCGAGCGGCGGCGAGCGGCTGCGGCTCGACGGCGGCGGCGCCTCGGTCCGCGCGTTCATCCACATCAGCGACGTCGCGGATGCGACGGCGAGGATCGCGCGCTTCGGCCGGCCGGGCGAGACCTATCACATCTCAGGCTACGAGCTGATCGCGATCCGCAGCCTGGTCGAAATGATCCTGAAGCGTCTCGATCGACGTTTCGATGAGTGCGTCGAGATCGGTCCGGAGCGGCCGGGCAAGGATGGCGCCTACAGGCTCGACAGCGCGAAACTGCGCACCGAGCTCGGCTGGCGCGACGTCGTGCCGCTGGAGCACGGCATCGACGACGTCGTCTCCTGGGCGGAGCGCTTTCGCGACGATATCCCGAACCTGCCCCATCGCTATCAGCACAAGCCATGATGAACATCGTCATGCGCCAGCCGTTAGCCGAGATCGACACCGCCGCCTTGCGGCGTTTGGCGGCACGGCTGCGCGGCAAGGTGATCGAGATGTCGCATGCCGCGCAGGCGGCGCATCTCGCCTCCTCGCTGTCCTGCGCGGACATCCTCAGCGCCGCCTATTGGCATGTGCTGAATATCGATCCGGCACGGCCGAACGATCCCCTGCGCGACCGCTTCATCCTGTCCAAGGGACACGCGGCTGCCGCGCTCTACGCGACGCTCGCGATGAAAGGCTTCTT
>NZ_JAFAVV010000098.1 GCF_019242285.1 Bradyrhizobium sp. | reverse complement strand
CTGGAACGGCGGCTGTTCTCGCGCGGCGGCTCGCCGATCCTGCTCGACGGCGACACGTTGCGCGCCGGCTTGAACCGCGATCTCGGCTTCTCAGCCGAGGACCGCAGCGAGAACATCCGGCGCCTTGCCGAGGTCGCAACGCATCTCGCCCGCAACGGCCATATCGCCGTCGTCGCCGCCGTCTCGCCCTCCCGCGAGGACCGCGCCGCCGCCCGCCGCATCGCCGACGAAACCTTCCGCGAGATCCATGTCGCCACCCCCGCCGAGGTCTGCGAGAGCCGCGACCCCAAGGGCCACTACGCCAAGGCCCGCGCCGGCACCCTGGTCGCCTTCACCGGCATCGGCAACGACTATCAGCCGCCCGAGCGCTGCGAATTGACGCTCGACACCTCGAGCCGGACGGTGAGCGAAGCCACCGACGCGATCGAGCGCATGCTGGCAGAGACCGGCGTGCTGTTCGACGAGCTCGCCGATTTGGCAGCGAATATCTGAAGCGTGGCGCAGGGCGGATAGGGAAGCGTAATCCGCCGCGACGCGGCGAGTGAGGCCATTCGCGCGCGTCGAGCGGTTCCGCCAATCCGCCGCCCCGGCGGGTAAAATCGCTCAAATTGCGAAAGGTGGAATATTTTCTCCGTACAACCCGAGTCATATTTTGAATTCGAGGCCAGACATTTTTTGCTAGAATAGCCGTCGTCAGCACGCCATAGCTTGCGACCGCAAGTGTGCGGCGTGGCCAGGTGGCGGATGAACCTCGGAAAGCTTGACCTCGATCTGCTGATCGTCTTCGAGGCGATCTATTCTTCGACCGATATCAGTGATGCGGCGAAGCAGCTCGGCATGAGCCAGCCCGCACTCTCCAACGCGCTCGACCGTCTGCGCATGCTGATGGGCGACCCGCTATTCACCGCCGGCCAGCATGGTCTGGAAGCGACTGCGAAAGCGCAGCAAATGATTGCGCCGGCGCGCGAGGCGCTCGGCATCGGGCAACGATCGGGCACGCACGCCATCAATCTCGCCACCTATCGGCGACACTTTCGCATCCTGCTGATCGACCCGATCGAGGCCATCGTGATGCCGCCGGTGCTACGCCTGATCGCCGATCAGGCCCCGTACATCTCGATCGAATCCTGTTTGCCGACCAGTCCGGATCTCGCCGAGCAATTGCGCTCCGGCGCCCTGGATCTCGCGTGCTATCCCTGTTCTTTCGATGCGCCTGATATCGTCACCCTGCCGATCTGCCCGGTCGAGATGGTGGCGATCGCCCGGCACGGCCACCCGGACATCGGCGACGCGCTCGACCTTGCGACCTACACACGGCTTGGGCACGTGGCACTGCTGCCCGAACTGCAGGCAAACCTGCATGTCGAGGAGGATCTGGCGGCCCACCAGGCGTCGCGCCGCATCGTTTGCCTGGTCACCAAGGTCTGGTCGATTGTCTCGCTGGTGGAGCGTACCGAGCTCATCGGACACCTGCCGCGCTGGTTTGCCGCGGAGATCGCGGATCATTTCAGCGTCACGATTCACCCGCTTCCGTTCCACAATTCCGAGCAATATCTGCACCTGATCTGGCATGTGAAGAACGGGACCGATCCGGGCCTGTGCTGGCTGCGGGAGGCGATGCTGGCGGCGGTCCGGCAGCACGGCGGCGGGCTTGCCGGCCCCCCGCCGCCTGATGCCCGCGAAAGAGCAGCCGATGACTGGGGCGCTCCAAACTGACATTGGCCCACGCGACCGAACGCAAATGCAACCGAGCCACATCGATCCCGCCTTCCATAAGCGGCTGTTCCGCGTGCTGATGTTCGATCCGCTGGAACCGATCATGCTGCCGCCGGTGTTGCGGCGGATTGCCGATGCGATGCCGGGAATGACGATCGAATGTGTGCGCGGCACGGCGGATTTCGCGGCGTCCTTGCGCACCGGTGAGATCGACCTTGCCTGCTACGCTTATCCGGTCGGCGCGCCCGATATCATCGCGATCCCGATCGTCAGCACGGACGCCGTGGCAATCGCGCGCCGCGGCCATCCCGGCATCGGCGGGACTCTGGACCGCACGACCTTCGGCGCGCTCGGGCATGTCACGTTGGTGCCGCCGCTGCGCGGGCTCGTCAAGCTCAACGAGAACCTGGCTGCCCAGGGCTTGAAGCGGCGCGTGGTCTACATGGTCAACAAGATGGCCTCGATCGCTCCGATCGTCGAGCGTACCGACCTGATCGGCGTCCTGCCGCGCTGGTTCGCCCACCGCATCGCCCGCAATTTCGATATCGTCATCCACGAAATGCCGGTCATGCTCCCGGCGCAGACCGTCCACATGCTGTGGCACGCCAGGAACACGGACGACCCCGGTCACCATTGGCTGCGCGAGGCGATGCTGGCGGCGTTTCGAGAAGACATATCGCCAAGGGACGGTAACGGGTCATAGGGCAACGTCAGCCCGCAACGCGGATTCGCGAAGCGTCATCCGCTGCATCAGAAGTGGCGCCTTACGCCTTCGGCCAATCCGCCCTACGCGGTCCTACTTCGGAGCGTCAGTCCGGCTCGAACCCGTCGTCGTCTGCCCGCTTTCCGGCTGACCCGGAGGATGGGCGGCAGCGCCTGGCTTGTCTTGATCCGCTACGTATCCGGACGCTCCGGAGTTGCGAGTCTTGACTCCCTTGTCTGCGTCACGCTGCATCTGCTCGTTGGGCTCGGTGGTCTTCAGATCCTTGTCCACGTCCCGGTGGATCTGCTCGCTGGTTTGCTCGCTAGGTGCGGCCTGTTGCTGCTGCGCCGTCGCAGGGAAGGCAATCGCGCTTCCGGCGGCGGCAATCAACGCCAAAATCGAGGTTCGCATAGATCTCCTCCAATGCGTTGTCCCGGTCCGGTAACGTGCGAGCCTTCGAACGTTTCCTATCGTGGATCGTCATTTTCAGGCTCGCGGAAACTTGCCAGCCCGACGGCCCTCCAGTACCGTTCCGCGGCATCAGGAGTCCAGGCGCCCGGACCGAGCGAATAAAGCGCGAATAAAGCCGATGAATCTCGCCTTCAGGACGTCCGACGGCCTCGAGCTGGCCTATTATGTCGACGACTTCACCGATCCATGGCGCAAGCCCGATACCGTCCTTCTCCTGCATGCGGCCATGGGCAATTCCCGGCGCTGGTTTCAATGGGTGCCGTCGCTCGCGCGCCGCTACCGCGTCGTCAGGCTCGATCTGCGGGGCCACGGCAATTCCCAGATCCCGAAACCGACGGATGATTTCTCGCTCGCGTTGCTGGTCACCGACGCCCTGGCGCTGCTCGACCTGGTCGGCGCCGATGCCGCGCACGTCGTCGGCAACTCTGCCGGCGGATATGTGTCGCAGCAATTGGCGATCAACCACCCGGACCGGGTCAAGTCGCTGGCGCTGTTCGGATCGACGCCCGGACTGAAGCACAGCCACGCGCCGACCTGGATTCCGAAGATCAGGGAAGTCGGCCTGAAGCGGTTTTTGTCCGATACGATCGAGGAGCGTTTCGATTCGTCGGCCGATCCGGCCCTGGTAAGATGGTTCATCGAGCAGGCCGGATCGAACGATCCTGCCTTCATTGCCCGTTTCGTCCTTCACATGAGCTCGCACGACTTCATGGACGAGGTTTCCAGGATCAAGGCGCCGACGCTGATCGTCGCCGCCGGCCGGGAGAAGATCGGGCATGCAAGTGCCTACCAGGACATGAATCGGCGAATTGCAGGCTCGGAGCTGCTCTATTACGACACCGCGGCCCACAACATCTGCGATGGCTACGCTGCGCGTTGCGTCGAAGATCTGATGACGTTCCTGGCGAAGCATTGGTGAGAGATTTTCTGATCCCGGCCGGGCCGCCCGGCGATCAGAACGTCTTCTTGCGCCGCCAGCGCACGGGCCGCTCGGACGGGATCATGAGTCCGCTGGAGCCGACGCCCAGATCGACGAAAAGCTTGGCAAGCTCGATGGCGCAGCGGAAGCCTTCGAGCACCGGAACGTCCCAGCCCGCCGCCGCGAGCCTGCGTTGCAGGAACGGCTGCAACCAGAACGCCGCCGAGCAGCCGAGCAGGATGACCTCGGCGCCGTCCTCCTCGATCGCAGCGATGGCCTCCCGCTCGGCGGCCTCCAGCATTCCCGAGGGCTCACCGCGCGACGCCTTTTCCTTCTCCGCCTCAATGGAGCCGGGGTCGTCGTGACGGGGGCGCGGCAGCGGATAGTTGACGTTGCGGATCGATGCGCATTTGTCGGTGAAGCGATACTGCACGACCAGATTGTACATCTGCATGTTGTGCGTTTCGGAGATGTCGACGATGCTGAACTTGTTGCCCAGCATGCCGGCGATATGCATCTGCGAATGCGCCGCGGTCGTCACCGGAATATCGTATTCGCGCCCGATCTCGCGGGCCGGCCAGAAGCCGGGATCGCCACCGCCCAGCAGGACGATGGCATTGTACTTTCCGCTTCGGCACGCCTCGCGCACCAGCGGCAGCCTGTTGACGCCGACGCTGGCGAACTCCTCCTGCTTCTCCACCGGCCAATCGCCGTGGCTGGCCGGAGCGCCGGGATGCACGTCCCATTCGATTCCGTCGAGAAACGGCGCGACGTCCTGATAGTTGTAGATGATGCTTTCCTTCGGCCCAGCGAATGATCGCAGCCTGAAGCTGGAGCTTTCCGAGAGGCTGAACGCGTTGATGAGGTGAAATCGATATTTGCTCGTCGCTTGGCTCATGGCCCGCTCTTTCCTTGACCCGCGGCGCCGGTCAGTCGCCGGCCAGCTTCACCCGGCGGCCCAGATCGATCCATTGCGCGACCAGCCTTTTCGTCTCGGCATCGAGTTCGTCCGGGGTGCTGCCGATGCGGTTGTATCCGAGATCCGACATCCGCTTGCTGATGTCCGGCAGCTTCATGACCTCGAGCAGCATGTCGCGAAACCTGCTGCGAATTTCGATCGGCGTTCCGGCCGGTGCATGAACGCCCCAGAGGCTCATGATATCGACGTCCTTCAAACCCAACTCGCTGAACGTCGGGACCTCGGGCAGCGCCGGGTCGCGGGAGGCTCCGGTCGTCGCCAAGGCCCGCAGCTTCCCGGCGTCGATCTGCCCCTTGGCGGAGCTGATCCCGCCGAACTGCATCGTGACCTGCTGGCCCAGGAGGTCATTGAGGGCCGCTCCGGACGATCGATACGGCACGTGGATGAGGTTCACCCCAGCCGCAAGGCCGAACTGGATGCCGCCAAAATGCGTGGAGGATCCGATGCCGCCCGATGCGAAGGTCAGCGTCCCCGGCTTTTCCTTGGCGGCCCTGACCAGATCGCTCACGCTCCTGAAGGGACCTTCCGCGTTGACGACGAGAATGACGGGCGCGTTCGCGAGCATCGTGACGCCGGAAAAGTCCCTGAGCGTGTCGAACGGCAGGCTCTTGAGGATTGCGGGATTCTGGTAGAACGCATTGTCGCACGCCAGGAACACGTAGCCGTCCGGCCTCGCGCGCGCGACGTAGGTCGCGCCGATCACGGCGGCCGTATCCGGCTTGTTTTCGACCAGAAACGGTTGCCCCAGCCGGTCCTGCATCCCCGTCGACAGATTCCGGATCAGAATGTCCGTGCCGCCTCCCGGCGCACGCGGCACGATGACGTGCAGCGTCTGATCCGGCCACCTCCCCTCTCCGAACGCCTGGCGAACGCCGAGGGCCGCGGCGGCCAGCGACGCGCGACGTATCAGGCCTCTTCGACTGATCGACATTGATACCCCCGAATTTTTCACTTGTCGTGACGCGCCCGCCGTATCGCATCGTGATACGGCATCCCGGATCGATTGTCGTTCGAGCGGCAAAATCGTGTCAAGGCTCGCCGTCCGCGTGGGGTGCCGCGTCGGACGCATGAGCTCGGCAAGCTGCCTGCGCGGCACGCACCCGGCAACTCGTAAAGCGGATTAGCGCAGCGTAATCCGCAGCACGTCCGTGGTCGCAACCTGGCCCGTTGGTTGCGAGCGACTTTGACGACATGGCGGTGACGCGAAAGGCTGGTCATCGCGCTCCTCCACGGAACGATTGGTTCGAACGTTGAGCCCGCCCAACTCGCGCTGAGAGCATAGCCCTCGCTTGTAGCTTTCGACCGGAAGTTTTCTGCAGGGCTCGGGCGTCCCGCTTGCAGCATAGCGCTGCCTCGTCGCGCTAGGCTGCAAGAGCTCGCAGGCCAGCATGCCCAACTGCCCATCGCGCCAATCCACCGCAGTCACCACTTCTGTTTTTCGTAATTTTACTTGACGCCGACCCCAAATCAGGGGCATAATCCCCCCGTCCCGCCTCGAGGAGAGGGGCGTTACGGCCAATCGTCACGAAACGCGAGGCGGGATGCGATGGACGTGACGGCACCGTACGACGAACGGCGCCGGCGCGGACGGCCAAGCGGTGTGGTCCTGGCATCCCGACGCTGATGTCAAGCTCGTGACGACGCTTCGCGTCGCGCGGGCGATGGTGGCCAACAAGCCCGGCGCACCAGGGAGAGCACGGAGCAGCCGTTAAAACCATTGCGCGGGGAATGCCGGTTGTTCCGGCTGAACCTGTGTTGCTTGCGTGCGTAATGCGCACACTTTTCTGCACGCAAGGCTCGCGGGTGCGGCCAGCATCCGGCATTCCCCGCGCCCTCTTCGAATCGAGGGCCGCCTCCTCGAACAAACTCCGCTCAATCGTGCCGCGAGAACGCACAGGTGTGTCTCGGCGCCGCAGGGTGGGCAAAGCGGCCTCGCGCTCCAAAGCCTGTCGTTTTAAAGTAAGAGCGTGACCACCG
>NZ_JAFAVV010000061.1 GCF_019242285.1 Bradyrhizobium sp. | reverse complement strand
CAGGCTCGGCCTCGCCTATGTCCCCGAGGACCGGCAGGTGTTTCCGGAGCACAGCGTCGAGGACAATCTCCTGATCGCGGGCAAGAGCGGCCCCGACGGCCGCCGCGACTGGACGCTGTCGCGGGTCTGGACCACCTTCCCGCTGCTCGCGAGGCTGCGCTCGCGCCAGGCTGGCCGGCTGTCCGGCGGCGAGCAGCAGCTCCTCGTGATCGCGCGCGCCCTGATGGGCAATCCGCTGGTGCTGCTGCTCGACGAGCCGAGCGAAGGTCTGGCCCCGATCGTCGTCGCCACCATCGGCAGGGTGCTGCGCGAGCTCGGCACGAGCGGCGCCACCATCCTGCTCGCCGAGCAGAACATGCATTTCTGCCTGCGCATCGCCGAGGAGGCGGTGGTCATCGACAAGGGCAAGGTCGTGCACCGCCAGGACACGGCGGGACTGGCCGGCAATGAGGATATCCGTCGGCGGTATCTCGCGATGTAGCGATCATGAGCACAGAAACCATTACGCTGGGAGGGCCGCTTGGGCCCGCCCGGCCGTCGTTGGGAGAAGGGGCCGGCGCAGGCGGACAGCTCGCAATGACGGGGTCCGGGCGGAGAGGTGCAATCAAATCACCCCAACCGCTGGTCCCTTGCTTCCTCGGTGGTCTCGCTCGCCGCCAGCTCCGCCGTCTTGGCGGCGCCCTTGCGGCTGGAGACCGCGAGCGCCTGGCGGCCGGAGATTTCGTGGCCGGCATCGTCTGGCATCTGCCAGAAGAAATAGGCCGAGGCCGCCGAGATCGCGGCGACCACCAGGAAGGCCGGCGCGAACACGGTGGCGCTCAATTCGGTCGCGTGATTGAGCCACAGCGTCGACTCGACCGAGGCCGCGCCGACCGCAACGCCGGCCGAGACCGCCAGTTGCTGGTTGACGCTGACCAGCGTCGTCGCCCGGCTCATCTGTGCCGGCTCGACCTCGGCATAGGCGACCGTGTTGATGGCGGTGAACTCCAGCGAGCGGAAGAAGCCGCCGACCACCAGCACGATCAGGATCAACAGCAGCGGCGTCGTCGCCGTGAACAGCGCGCAGGCGGCGAGGAAGAAGGCGCTGACCACCGCATTCACCGTCATCATGTTGCGGAAGCCGAAGGTGCGGATGATGCGCGCGGCCAGCGTCTTCATGCCCATCGCGCCGACGGCGGAGCCGAAAGTGACGAGGCCGGACTGGAACGGCGACAGCCCGAAGCCGACCTGCATCAACAGCGGCAGCAGGAACGGCAGCGCGCCGATGCCGAGCCGGAACATGAAGCCGCCGATCAGGGCGGCGCGGAGCGTGGCAAGCCGCAGCATCGAGAAATCGAGCACCGGCGACCCGGTGCGCCGCGAGTGGAACACATAGAGCGTCATCGAGATCGAGCCGATCCCGACCAGCGCCGCTACCACGCTCCATGGCAGCAGATTGAGGCCGGCGACCGACAGGCCGAAGGCGATGCCGGCGAGCCCGACGCCGGCCAGCACCAGTCCCTTGAGATCGAAGCGTTCGGACGTCTCGCCGCGGATCGGATCGATGAATTTCAGCGCCATGAAGATGCCGACGAGCCCGATCGGGATGTTGATCAGGAAGATCCAGTGCCAGGACAGATAGGTGGTGATGAAGCCGCCGAGCGGCGGCCCGACCACGGGGCCGATCAGCGCCGGCACCGTGACCCAGGTCATCGCGTTGACCAGCGCGCTCTTGTCGATGGTTCGCAGCAGCACCAGCCGCCCGACCGGGGTCATCATCGCCCCGCCCATGCCCTGCAGGATGCGGGCGAACACGAAATCGGTCACCGAGCCGGAGATCGCGCAGCCGATCGAGCCCACCATGAACACGCTGACCGCGAGCGCGAACACGATGCGGGCACCGAAGCGGTCGGCAGTCCAGCCGCTCGCCGGGATGAACACCGCGAGCGACAGGAGGTAGGAGGTGATGGCGAGCTTCAGCGTCAGCGGGCTCGTGCCGATGTCGGCGGCGATGGCGGGCAGCGAGGTGGCGATGACCGTGGAATCCATGTTCTCCATGAACAGGGCGGTCGCCACGATCAGCGGGATCAGGCGCTGCCTGGTCATCCAGTTCGTTGTGGGCGGCGGAGGGGGCGGGGAGGGGCGCTGCAGCATCCCTCTTTCATAGAGGGGATTGCGCGTTCGGGCAAAGCGCCTAAATCCTGCGTCACGGGAAAAACCCGGGAAAGATCAATGATCTACGTCATAGCTGCCCTGCCGCTGCCGCTTGGCTGCCGCCACGGCGTTGAAAAGCCGATGGGGGTGCTTTGATTCGTCACAGCAGCATGCTATCGACCGGCGTCAACCCCACCGATGGGCATCGATTCGACGGCGGCGCCGCGGGCCTCGCCGAAGGCTGTGCTCATCCCCACGATGATTGCGGCTGACGGCTGCGAAAGGAGTTGGCGATGGCACGGATTCAGGAGCTTCGCGAGGCTTACACGTTCGACGACGTGCTTCTGAAACCTGGGCTGTCGGACGTGCTGCCGTCCGAGGTCGATATCCGCTCCCACGTCACCCGTACCATCCCGCTCAACATCCCGATCATCGCCTCCGCCATGGACACCGTCACCGAGGCGCGCATGGCGATCGCCATGGCGCAGGCCGGCGGCGTCGGGGTCATCCACCGCAATTTCGAGCCCGAGGCCCAGGCCGCCCAGGTGCGGCAGGTGAAGAAGTACGAATCCGGCATGGTGGTGAACCCGCTTACCATCGGCCCCGACGCGATGCTGTCGGACGCGCTGGCGCTGATGAGCGATCATGGTTTCTCCGGCATTCCTGTCGTGGTCGGCGGCGGCAAGGGCATTCCCGGCAAGCTGGTCGGCATCCTCACCAACCGCGACGTGCGCTTTGCCACCGATCCGCGCCAGAAGGTGTCCGAGCTGATGACGCATGAGAACCTCGTCACCGTGCGCGAGGACGTCAGCCAGGACGAAGCCAAGCGCATGCTGCACAAGCACCGCATCGAGAAGCTCCTGGTGGTGGACGAGAAATACCGCTGCGTCGGCTTGATCACGGTCAAGGACATGGAGAAGGCGGTGGCGCATCCGCTCGCCTGCAAGGACGCCCAGGGGCGCCTGCGGGTCGCGGCGGCGACCACGGTGGGCGAGGGCGGCTATGAGCGCACCGAGCGGCTGATCGACGCCGGTGTCGATCTGGTCGTGGTCGACACCGCGCATGGCCACTCCTCGCGGGTGCTCGAGGCGGTTGGTCGCATCAAGCGGCTGTCCAACGAGGTCCAGGTGATTGCCGGCAACATCGCCACCCGGGACGGCGCGCAGGCATTGATCGATGCCGGCGCCGACGCGATCAAGGTCGGCATCGGCCCTGGCTCGATCTGCACCACGCGGATCGTCGCCGGCGTCGGCGTGCCGCAACTCACCGCGATCATGGAGACCGTGGAGGCTGCCAAGAATGCCAAGGTCAGCGTGATCGCCGACGGCGGCATCAAGTTCTCCGGCGATCTCGCCAAGGCGCTGGCGGCCGGCGCCGACATCGCGATGGTCGGCTCGCTGCTTGCCGGCACCGACGAGACCCCGGGCGAGGTCTATCTGTGGAAGGGCCGCTCCTACAAGGCCTATCGCGGCATGGGCTCGGTCGGCGCGATGGCGCGTGGCTCGGCCGACCGTTACTTCCAGCAGGACATCAACGACACGCTGAAGCTCGTACCTGAAGGCATCGAGGGCCAGGTGCCCTACAAGGGTCCGGTTGCCAACGTCATGCACCAGCTCGCCGGCGGCCTGCGCGCCGCCATGGGCTATGTCGGCGCGCGCAACATCGCCGAGTTCCACGACAAGGCGCAGTTCGTCCGCATCACCGGCGCGGGCCTGCGCGAGAGCCACGTCCACGACGTCACCATTACGCGCGAGGCCCCGAACTATCCAGGCGGGGTGTAGGCGCAAGACCCTAATGGTATTTGGCACCCGTCATGGCGAGGCGCGAAACGGTGGTGGCCTCCAACAATCCGAAATCGCCAAGGGCGACATCGTGCTCGGCCGCGCCGGCTGGCAGACCCATGCGCTGTCCGACGGCAAAGGGCTCACCAAGATCCATCAGTCGCTGGCGCCGATCTCGACCGCAATCGGCATGCTCGGCACCAAACTGACCTCAGGCGATCTCCGGGATCAGCTCCTCCAGGTCGACATCGACCTGGCCGGGCGCCCGGATATGACGGACCTCGAAGGCGTTCGGCTGGAAGCGATATTCCACGAGCCCGACTTCCTTGACGGCGATCCGCTCCTGGCGCTTGTCGGAGATCATGAAGCCGGCCGACGGCGCCCAGACATAGCGGGTGTGGCCATGGGTGAAATCCCGGCGCTGGTGCACATGGCCGCTGGCGACCAGCCGGAGGTCGACGGCATGCAGCATCTCGACCAGGCGCCGCCGCGCCGGCATCGGAACATAGCGGAACGAGGTCTGTTCGAGCTCAGGATCGTCGGGGGCATCGAGGAAGATCGGCTTGTGCAGGAACAGCGCCACCGGCTTGCCGTCGGTGCTGGCAAGCTCGGCCGCCAGCCAGTCGAACTGCTCGGCCTCGCTGGCGAGGCCCGAGTTCATCACCAGCGAGTTGAGGCCGATGAAGCACCAGCCGGCAGCCTCGAAGCGCCAGCAGTCGTGGCCGAACACTGCAATGAAGGCCTGCCGGTCCTTCTCGGTCACCGGCTCCTTCGGCGGCGCGCCGACCTGGGTCGGGTTGTCGCCGATGTCGTGATTGCCCGGCAGATAACGGCAGGGCGCCGGCAGCGCATCATGCAGCGAACGCGCATAGTCGAGATCCTCGGGCGCGTTCGGACCATCGAAGCCGATGTCGCCGCTGTTGATGACGAGGTCGGGCCGCGTCGCATCGATATGCTCTCGTACCCGGTCGAAGTTGGCGGTCAACTTGCCGAGACGCCGCGCGAGATGCGTGTCGGAGATCTGGGTCAGACGAAATTCGCTCATGGTACCGTTCCTTTCGATCCGAACATAACGTGCGCGGACTTCGGAATCATGACGCCTCGCTCGATCGCGTCGATGAAAGAATGATCATTGTTTCAAACGATTTTTCAAACTGCGATACGCGACGCGCAAACGGCGCGTAGGTTGTCGACGGAAGCAAAGGGGAGATTGCGATGTCGCTTCAGATGGTCTTGTTGCCGGTTTTCGTTCAGGTGGGGCTGACCTTCTTTCTCCTGTTGGGGATGGCGACCGCGCGCACGCGGGCGCTGAGCGGCGGCGAGACGAAGTTCTCCGACATCGCGCTCGGGCAGCCGAAATGGCCGGCGCGTGCCACCCAGATCGGCAACTGCTTCCGCAACCAGTTCGAGGTGCCGGTGCTGTTCTATGTCATCGTTGCGCTGGCGCTGCCGATCCGCCATGTCGATTTCGTGCTGGTGCTGTTGTCCTGGGTCTTCGTCGCCACGCGTTTCGCTCATGCCGGCATCTTCGTCACCTCGAATGACGTGCGCTCGCGCTCGCTCGCGTGGTTCGCCGGCGTGCTGGTGCTATTCGCGATGTGGATCTACTTCGCGCTGAAGATACTGCTCTTGATCTAGCGCGCTCGAATGGGAGGCCCATTATGACTCCTGCTGCCCGGCTGTCCGCCGCAATCGAAGTGATCGGCGCCATCGAGGCGCAACGCGCGCCCGCGGCGCAGGCCTTGAAGGAATGGGGCACCTCGCATCGCTTTGCCGGCTCCGGTGATCGCGCGGCGATCGCCGGCCTGGTCTGGGACGTGCTGCGCCGGCGCGCCTCCAGCGCCTATGTCATGGAGGATGACAGCCCGCGCGGCCGCCTGCTCGGCATGCTCAAGGTCGAGCGCGGCATGAACGTGGAGGCGATCGCGACGCTGTGCGATGGCGGCCGCTTCGCCCCTGACCCGCTCACCGAGGCCGAGCGGTCGGCGCTGGCGTCGCGCTCGCCGGACGACGCCTCACCGCCGGTCGCCGGCGACTATCCGGAATGGCTCGATCCCCATCTCGCTGCCGTGTTCGGCGACGACCGCGCCGCCGAGGCGCGTGCCATGGCGAGCCGCGCGCCGCTCGATCTGCGCGTCAACACGCTGAAGGCCAAACGCGAGAAGGTTGAAGCTTCGCTGGCGCACCTCGGCGCCAAGCCGACCCGATGGTCGCCGGTCGGGCTGCGGATCGAACTGGGCGCCGACGCCCGCAACATCGGCGTCCACGCCGAGCAGGACTTTGTCAAAGGCGCCGTTGAGGTACAGGATGAAGGCTCGCAGCTTGCAGCGTTGATTTCTGCGGCGAAACCGGGCGAGCAGGTGATTGATCTCTGCGCCGGCGCCGGCGGCAAGACTTTGGCGCTGGCGGCGATGATGCAGGGAAAGGGCCGGTTGATCGCCACCGACCAGGACAAGCGGCAACTGGCGCCGATCCACGAGCGGCTGTCGCGGGCCGGCGTCCATAACGCCGAGGTGCGCGCGCCGAAGGGCGGGGCCGATCCGCTGGCCGACATCCGGGCTTCCGCCGATCTCGTCGTGATCGACGCGCCATGCTCGGGCACCGGCACATGGCGCCGCAACCCGGATGCCAAATGGCGCATGCGCCCGGGCGCTCTCGACATCCGCTTGAAGGACCAGGTCGAAGTGCTTGATCGGGCGGTGCCTCTGCTCAAGCCGGGCGGCCGCATCGCCTACGTCACCTGTTCGGTGTTGAAGCCTGAAAACAACGAGCAAATTGATGCTTTCCTGAAGCGTCATGCCGGCTTTGCGGTGGTGTCGCCGTCCGAGACGGCGAGCGTGCTGTGGGACAAGGCGGATGATTTTGCCGCGGCGGCGCTGCAATCGGCCGAGGGCTGGCTGATGACCCCCCGCCG
>NZ_JAFAVV010000931.1 GCF_019242285.1 Bradyrhizobium sp. | reverse complement strand
CCCGACCCTGGCGGAGGTCGTGGAGACGCTCGCGACGATCCCCAAGCGCGACCTGCCCTGCCATCTCGCGGACTGGCTTGACGCCCTCGACGAGACCGGGCGCTGGGCGCTGCTGAAGCTCGTCACCGGCGCGATGCGGATCGGCGTCTCGGCCCGGCTGGCGAAGACCGCGGCCGCGGCGCTCGGCGACAAGGACCCGCACGACATCGAGCTGGTGTGGCCCGGGCTGGCGCCGCCCTATTCCGCGCTGTTCGCCTGGCTGGAGGGCCGCGGCGACAAGCCGGTCATTCTCGACCCGGCGCCGTTCCGCCCCGTGATGCTGGCGCACGCGGTCGAGGATGCGGACTTCGCCAACATGAATGCCGCCGATTACATCGCCGAGTGGAAATGGGACGGCATCCGCGTGCAGGCCGTCGCCGGCCGCGATGCGCACGGGAATGTCGTGGCGCGGCTCTACTCGCGCACCGGCGAGGACATCACGGGCAGCTTTCCGGACCTTGCGCCCGCGCTGCATCTGCCCGGCGCGATCGACGGCGAGCTATTGGTCGTGCGCGACCGCCGCGTGCAGAGCTTCAACGTGCTGCAGCAGCGGCTCAACCGCAAGGTCGTCTCAGCCAAGCTGACGCAGGACTATCCGATCCATCTGCGCGCCTACGACCTGCTCGGCGAGGGCGAGGAAGACCTGCGCACCCTGCCCTTCGCAGCGCGCCGCGCGCGGCTCGAATCCTTCATCCGCAGGCTCGACGACCCGCGCGTCGACCTGTCGCCGACGATTCGCTTCGACAGCTGGGAGGCGCTGAAGGCCGCGCGCGCCGATCCGGCCAGCGCCGGCGCCGGCGAGGACACCGACGCGGTCGAGGGCGTGATGCTGAAACGGCGCGAGGCGCCCTATCTGCCGGGCCGGCCCAAAGGCGAATGGTGGAAATGGAAGCGCGACCCGCACATCATCGACGCCGTGCTGATGTATGCGCAGCGCGGCCACGGCAAGCGCTCGTCGTTCTATTCGGACTACACGTTCGGGGTCTGGACCGCAGGCGAGGACGGCGACCAGCTCGTGCCGGTCGGCAAGGCCTATTTCGGCTTCACCGACGAAGAGCTGTTGCAGATCGACCGTTACGTCCGCCGCAACACCACCGACAAATTCGGGCCCGTCCGCCAGGTCGTGCATGAGCCCGACCAGGGGCTGGTGCTGGAGGTGGCGTTCGAGGGATTGCAGCGCTCGACCCGGCACAAATCCGGCGTCGCGATGCGCTTTCCGCGCATCAACCGGCTGCGCTGGGACAAGCCGCCGCGCGAGGCCGATCGGCTGGAAACGCTGGAGCGGCTGCTCGTCTCCGAGGCGAACGAGGCGCAGGAGGGAGCTTCGTCACCGCGTTAGTTAGCGCGACATGGCATTCGGACGGATCGCTGCGCGGATCGACCGGACCGTTCTGCGAGTCCTTGATCTTGTAGAATTGCTCGGTCGCCTGCTCCAGGAGCGCCTGCAGCCTGTCCTTGCGCATCTCCTCGATGACGTCGTTGACGGCCTCGATCAGCTGTTCTCGCCGGCACGCACCGCCACCGCGTATCGCTCCTGGCGCCGTTGCTGGCTGATCGTCCTGGGGAAATCCTGCTCGGAGACGAGCTCCCTGAAGCTCAATTCCCCGGCGCCATATTGCAGCTCGGCGCCGCGCGCGAGCGGCGTGTCGATCATGGCGAGATCGACCTCGCCCTTGGCGGCGTCGGCGATCATCACCGCGCCGTCGTCATAAGGCCGCACGCTGAAGTGGCCCGGAAACTTCCGGCGCGCGGCCGGCGGGCGCCGTCCCGGTTCCACGCGCCGTTCCTGAGAGCGGCGCGGTCGGCGCAATGCAGCCATTGACGGCTTCGGCCGGGTTCCCCATGTGTCCGTCGGCGGTGTAAGCTCGCCGCGGCATCCGACAGGAGACATCGATGGCCAACGACACCCGCTTCAACGACCCCCGCGGATTGCCGGCGCCTGCCGATGGCCTCACCCGCTTCCTCGGCGGCTCGCCGCTGGCGGTGGCGTTCCGGCTGATCCTGCTGTCGATCCTGGTCGGCGTGGTGCTGGCGGCAATCGGGTTCGACCCCTACAACATCATCCGCAGCATGCAGCTCCTGTTCCAGCGGCTCTGGGACCTCGGCTTCGACGCGATCAACTGGGTCTGGCGCTACTTCCTGCTCGGTGCCGTGATCGTGTTCCCGATCTGGCTGTTGTCGCGCATCTTCGCGCCGCGCGGCCGCTGATCGCGCCGATGCGGGTGCAGTTCGTCGGCTGCGGCGACGCCTTTGGGTCCGGCGGCCGGCGGAACACCTGTATGATAAGTCCGTCAGGAATCATCTCAGCCTGGCGACGCTTGAGGCGCATCTTTCCGAGATCGGGCCGAAGCGGCTGATGCTGACCCACATGAGCGACGACATTCTGGGCCGGCTCGACTCGCTGCCGCATGCCGCCGCGCATGACGGCCTGGTGGTCGAATTGTAAGGAGCGATCGAGCCGATGGAACAACGCTCCCTGCATCTGCAGACCAAGATCACGACGGCGCGGGTGTTCGCCATCGCAGGTCCCGCGATGGTCGCCAATCTGACGACGCCGCTGATCGGCGTGGTCTCGACCACCGCAATCGGCCGGCTCGGCGATCCCGCCCTGCTCGGCGGCGTCGCCATGGCCTCGGTGATCTTCGACTGCCTGTTCTGGCTGTTCGGCTTTTTGCGCATGAGCACGGTCGGCTTCACCGCGCAGGCGCTCGGCGCCGGCGAGCGCGACGAGCTGCCGGCGCTGCTCGCGCGCGGGTTGGCGGTCGCGGCGCTGATCGGTCTTGCGCTGATCGCGCTGCAGGTGCCGCTCGCGACCATCCTGCTGCAGATGATGGGCGGCAGCGAGACGGTGACGCGCGCGGCCCGGACCTATCTCATCATCCGCATCTGGTCCTCGCCGCTCGCGCTTGCGAACTACGTGGTGCTCGGCTGGCTGATCGGGCAGGCCCGCGCGGGGCTGGCGCTGACGCTGCAGATCGCCATCAACCTGATCAACGTCGCGCTGACCGTGCTGCTGGTGCTGGCGCTCGACAGGGGGATTGCGGGCGCCGCCACCGCCGCGGTGATCGCGGAAGCCGCCGGTCTCGGCATCGGCCTCGTGATGGCGCGGCGGCTGGCCGGATCGCTGCTGGTGCCGCGCGCGCAACTGTTCGACCGCGCCCCGCTGATGCGGATGCTCGCGGTCAACCGCGACATCATGATCCGCACCGCCGCGCTGATCGCCGCGTTCCTGTTCTTCACCGCGCAGGGCGCCCGCGCCGGCGACGTCACGCTGGCGGCCAACGCGGTGCTGAACAACTTTCTCCTGATCAGCGGCTTCTTCCTCGACGGCCTCGCCAATGCCGCCGAGCAGATCTGCGGCCAGGCCTTCGGCGCCCGCGACCGGGCCGCCTTCTCAACCGCGACCCGGCTGGTGGTGTCCTGGGGCTTCGGCTTCGCGCTCGCGGTCGCGATCGTGTTCGCACTCGCCGGCCCCGTGCTGATCGACTTCATGACCGCGAGCGAGAACGTCCGGGTCGCCGCGCGGGCTTTCCTGATGTTCGTCGCGGTCTCGCCGCTGCTGTCGGTGTTCGCCTTCGTCTTCGACGGCGTCTATATTGGCGCAACCTGGGCGCGCGACATGCGCAACCTGATGGTGCTCTCGCTCGTGATATTTCTTGGCGGCTGGCTGGCGCTGCGCCCGTTCGGCAATGCCGGGCTGTGGGGCGCACTGCTCGTGTTCTACGCCGCGCGCGGCGGCCTCGAGGCCGCGCGCTATCCGTCGCTGCTGCGGAGCTCGTTTGCGAAGACTTCGTAGCTGCGCAGGGTGGGCCAGAGCTTTTTCGTTCCGATGGAATCGTTGGTAGGCACGGCGCTCCGCGCCCTGGCCCACCCTACACCTACTACTGCCTACGCCGGCCAGTCCTCGGCGGTGATGGTCGCGGCATCGGCGCCGACGATCTCCGACAATTGTTCACGCCCGGTGCGCAGCAGCGTGGCGGTGAGATCGCGCTTGATCTCGTCGATCAGGCCGATGCCCTTGTAGACCAGCGACGAATAGAGCTGGACCAGGGTCGCGCCGGCGCGGATCTTGGTCAGCGCGGCGCCGCCGGAATCGATGCCGCCGACGCCGATCAACGGAAAGGCGCCCTCCACCCGCACATAGGTCTCCGCCACCATCCGGGTCGACAGGCGAAACAGCGGCCGCCCGGAGAGGCCTCCCGCCTCCTTGCCGCGGATCTGCTCCCGCAGCGTCGAGGGCCGACCGATGGTGGTGTTGGCGACGATCATGCCGTCGACCCGGCGCGAGCGCGCGACATGCACCACCTCGTCGAGCTCGGCGAGGCTCAGATCCGGCGCGATCTTGAGCAGCACCGGCGTGTCGCCGGCCTGTTCCCGCACCCGCTCGCGCGCATCGATCACCTTGGCCAGGAGATCGTCGAGGATATGCGCCTGCTGCATGGTGCGCAGGCCGGGCGTGTTCGGCGACGACACGTTGACGGTGAAATAGCTCGCGACCGGCGCGAACGTCTCGATCAGCCGCACATAGTCGCCGACACGGTCGGGCGAATCCTTGTTGGCGCCGACATTGACGCCGATGATGCCGCCGAGATTGGCGCGCGCGGCGAGGCGGCGCAGCACGGCCTCGGCGCCGTCATTGTTGAAGCCCATCCGGTTGATCACCGCCTCGTCGCGGTCGAGGCGAAACAGCCGTGGCCGCGGATTGCCTCCTTGCGGGCGCGGCGTCACCGTGCCGATCTCGACGAAGCCGAAGCCGAAGCGCAGCAGCGCGTCGGCCACCTCGGCGTTCTTGTCGAAACCTGCGGCCATGCCGAGCGGATTGGGAAAATTCAGCCCGAACGCGCGCACCGCGAGCTTGGGTTCGTCGGCAGGCGGCCGCAGCGGCGGCAGCAGTTTCAGGCCCTGCACCGCCAGGCGATGGGCGTCCTCCGGATCGAGCCAGCGCAGCAGCGGCAACGACAACGAGAGAACGTTGAGCGCCCGGATCACGGCTTCAGCTCCGGGATCAGATGCGTGCCGTCGGGCCGGGCGTGCAGCTCGAGCACGGCCCGCACCGCGCCGAGGTCGAGCTCGCCATACAGATGCGGGAACAATTCGCCGTTGCGGGAAGGCTCCCAGCGCAGCGCGTCGCCGAGCGCATCGGCATCCACCTCGACCAGGAACAGACCCTTCAGGCCAAAAAAATGCCGGCGCGCGGTCTCCGCGACCTGCGACGCGGTCGAAAAGTGAATGAATCCGTCCCGTGCGTCGTCGGCACTGCCGCGATAGACGCCCTGCCGCTCGGCCTCGCGCCACGCGGATGCGGAACAGATTTTGTAGATGGTGCGCACGAAATCCTGATTGGACGACTGGAGGTTTTTCGTTTCCGGACTGGTGGGGGACCGTATCGGCGCCCTTCCGGCAACTCAAGGGCGACGGCACACCTCTTGCCGGATCAGGGGAAAAGGGATTTCATTGAGGGAATAATTCCTAGAAAATCCTTCCCTGGGCCGCTCAAGCAGCGGCAATGGCGATGGCAAAGCAGGCCAAACCCGCACGCCTTTTGACTCATGAGCAGATCTGGGCTGCACTCGATCGGCTGGCGGCGCGGGCCGAGCTGTCGCCATCGGCGCTTGCCAGGCGCGCCGGGCTCGACCCCACCACCTTCAACAAGTCCAAGCGCATCACCGCGGAGGGACGCGAACGTTGGCCGTCGACGGAATCAGTGGCAAAAGCGCTCGCCGCCACCGGCAACTCGATCGACAATCTCGTGCAGCTCATCGGCGACGGCGGCCAAAAGGCAGTGCCGTCGGTGCCCTTCATCGCGCTGGCCCAGGCGGCGGATCGCAGCCTGATCGACGACCGCGGCCAGCCGACCGGCAAAGGCTGGGGTGAGGTCGCGCTGCCGGCGTTGGACGAGGATCACGCCTTTGCGCTGGAGATTTCGGGTGACGCGCTGAGCCCCGCCTATCGCGACGGCGACGTCATCCTGGTCTCGCCGTCCACCGCGATCCGCCGCGGCGATCGCGTGGTGGCACGGACGACGGCGGGCGAGGTGATGATCGGCGAGCTGAAGCGGCGGACGGCGAAGACGGTCGAGCTGCAACCGGTCACAGCCGCGCAACCGGACCGCACGCTCGCCGCGGCCGATGTCGAATGGGTCGCGCGGATCGTGTGGGTGAGGCAGTAGCGCGGTCGAGCCCCCTTTGCTGCCACTGCGGCTCAAGACTGCGTGCCCGAGCCCCATCACAAACTCACTGTCATCGCTCGGCTCGACCGGGCGATCCAGCATTCCAGAGACGTCAGTGCATGAATCGATAGCCGCGGCGTGCTGGGTCGCCCGATCAAGCCGGCGACGACAGGCTTTATGCTCCTGGATGACCAACACCAACTGATGACCACTCCCGCAGCTGGCTCTTGGATCGTTCCTGCCGTGCCGCCGGCAAGCGGCGACACATTCAGCTCGCGTAGTCCGGCTCCTTGCGATCGAGGATGCGTTTGAGTGCATCGAAGTGCCGCTGCGAGGGGCCTGGATTATATCTGGGCCCGCCCGAGAACTCCTGCTTGGTCTTCTCGACCACGGCATCGGGCATCTTCTTCAGCGGTTGGCCGGTCCACATCGCGTAGATCTGCACCTGGGCGACGCGCTCGGTGTAGTAAAGCCGGTCGTAGGCGTCGGCGACGGTGGCGCCGACCGTGGTGACACCATGATTGGCCATGAACAGGACCGTCTTGTTGCCGATCACGCCGGCCAGCCGCTCGCCCTCGGCCGGATCCATCGCGGGCCCGGTGTACTCGTCGTCATAGGCAATGGCGCCGGACAGCCCGACCTCGGTCTGGCCGATCTCCTTGATGCGCGGGTCCTCGAGCCGGGTGAGCGCGCTGGCATAGGGCATGTGGGTGTGAAACACGGCCTTCGCCTGCGGCAATGCCTTGTGGATCGGGGCGTGGATGCAATAGCAGGAGCGCTCCACGTCGCCGGCGCCGCTCTTGACCTCGCCGTCGTCGAGGCCGACCTCCATGAACGAGGACGCCGTCACCTCGGACCAGTGCATGCCGAACGGAATCTGGTAGTAGCGGTCGGTGCGGCCCGGCACCACGAGCGTCAAATGGTTGAAGATGCCTTCGTGAAACCCGTGCATGTAGGCGAGCCGATGGGCGGCCGCGAGATCAACCCGTGCCTGCCATTCCTCGGCGCTGCATTCCGACAGCGTCTTCGGCGAAACCCTGAACTGCATAGACGTCTCCCTGCTGACCCGTGTGGCGTGAACGACACTATAGCGTCGTTCACGCCAATGTTTGGCTGAAATTGCAGCGCATCTGCCATCTCGATTTGCAAGCTTTTTCAGCCGCAATCATGCGATGATGCGGCGCAAAATGAGCAACGAGCGGGTCATGGCAGGCATGGCTGGGACAAACGGAGCAGGTCCTGGACGACCGACAACAATTGCCGTCATCGGCCTCGGC
>NZ_JAFAVV010000900.1 GCF_019242285.1 Bradyrhizobium sp. | reverse complement strand
TTCGAGGACGAGTAGAAGTCCGCGAGCGGGAACGGCCTCATCCTCTCCTCAGCGCTCGACAATCTCCGCCGCTGCGCGAAGGCGTTAACGCGCCGGTCACCAGCATCGCCGTGGTCATATTGCGGGCGCACCGCCGCCACAGTTGCGCGGAACAAGGCCGGCCAGGTTGTTGCTGTCGCGTTGGGAGGGCAGGGCACATGGCCACCTATCGCATCAGGGATCTCGGCTCGCGCATCGTCGTCGGCACCGAGCGGGAAGCCGTGCTGATCTGCCAGAGCGTGGCAATGGCCGAGCAGGTCGTCGCCGACGCGAAACTCTTGGAGACCGCGTCGGCGAAGCAGCTCTTTGCGCGCCGGCCGAAACGCGCCGAGGACGAGTGAGCTATCCGCAGAGCCGCTCCAGCACGTCGCGCACGAGACCGTGCAGGAGATCGAGCTTGTAGCCGGTCTGCGGCAGCGGTTTTGCGCCCGATGCCGCCTGCTGCGCGGCCTTCGCGATCGTGGCTGCACTTGCGACCGCGCCGGTCAGCACCGCTTCCGCGGCGGCAAGCCGCAACGGCACCGGTGCGATGCCGCCGGCCGCAAGCCGCGCGAAGCGGAACACGCCGTCCTCGACGACGATGCGCGCGCAGAGTTCGACCAGCGGCCATTCGGCAAGGCTGCGGCTGATCGCGCGCCGGTAGCCGGCGCGCTCGCCGTCGCGCGGCACCGGCATGGTGATGCTCTTGATCATCTCGCTCTCTTGCAGCGCGTGATCGCTCCAGCCGCAACGGCCGTCGCCGAGCAGGTCCGCGATCGACAGCGCATCGCGGCGATCGGTGACGATCGTTGCGTCATAGACCAGCACCGCCGCCGCCATGGTCGAGGGATGCGGCGCGACGCAGGGGCCGAGATCGAAGGCGACGCCATAGAGGTGGTTGCCCGCGCGCGCGGGACAGCCATCGCCGCTCTTCTTCAGGCAGTCGATGTGCGGATTGCGGAAATACCAGCAGCGCGAGCGCTGCGCGAGATTGCCGCCGAGCGTCGCGAGATGCCGGATCTGCGGCGTCGCGAGTCCCGCCGCACTCGCGGCAAGGCCCGGATAGGCCGCAGCCAGCCGGCCATCGGCAGCGATCGTTTCGATGGTCGTGAATGCGCCGATCGTGGCCGTGCCGTTCGCGGCCCAGCCGATGCCGGTGTCGTCGGCGGACATGATGTCGATGAGCGGCCCGCGCGAGACGCCGCTGCGTCGCCGCTCGGAGAGATCGGTGCCGGCGGCGCGGAATTCCGGCGCCGCCTTTTTCGCCAATGCGCCATTCATGCTGCAGCCCTCCCTTTCAGTGCCGATATCAGGCGGTCCGGACGGAACGGAATCTCGGTCAGCCGGATTCCGGTCGCGTCGCGGATAGCATTCGCGATCGCAGGCGAGAGCGGAATCGTCGCGACCTCGCCGATGCCGACACTGCCGCCGGGCACGTGATCGAAGCCGCCTTCGTCGAAATGCACCTCGAACGGCGGCATGTCCGCGATCCCGGGGATGCGATAGTCCTCCATGCTGCCGCTCAGCACGCGGCCAGAATGCGGATCGGTCTCGCGCGCCTCGTACAGCGCGTAGCCGATGCCCTGGATTACCGCGCCGGCGGCCTGGCTCTTCGCCAGCTCGGGCGCGGCGAGCCTGCCGATCGCAAGACCGGTATGGGCGCCGAGCACGCGGACGCGGCCGAGCCAGGTGTCGACCTCGACCTCGATCACCTGCACCGCGCTCGGCACGCCGGCGCCGACCACCATGTTGTTGAACAGCCGCAGCATCCAGCCGAACAGCGTGCCCTTCCAGCCGGCTTCCTTCAGCGGCGAGCGGAGTCCCGGCGTCGCGGGCTTGGCATCCTTCGGCCGCTCCGCCGACACCACGAGATCGGGCGAGGCCGCGATCAATTCGCGCCACGGCGCGTTGGAGCCCTGCTGCGGCGGCCGCGGCGCGGCGCGCTCGATCGCCGTCTTCAACTGCGCAACGGCCGCCAGCGTCGGCGGCACGATCGAGGACGTGACGCGGCTGCCGCCGGAGCCAGGCCCCTCCGGCAGCTCGGAATCGCCGATCCTCACCTCGACGTCCTGCGGGTCGAGCGCGAATTCCTTCGCCACCGTGTTGGCGATGACGCTGCGCGTGCCGGTGCCGATGTCCTGCACCGCGGTAGAGGCGACGAGGCGCCCGCCCTTGACCGCGAGTTCGACCGTCGATCCCGGCTGCCAGAAATAGAGCCAGTAGCCGGCGGCGATGCCGACCCCGCGGCGGTAGCGGCCCGACTGCTCGGCGGCGCCCTTGCGGTTGCGCCAGACGTCGAGCCCCGAAGCCCATTCATAGAGCCGCTGCCGGATCGGGTCCGGATCCCAGCGCCGGCGCAGCACGATCGGATCGAGCGCGAGCCGCCGCGCGGCCTCGTCGACCGCCTGCTCCAGCGCGAACGCCATCGGCGGGCCGCCGGGTCCGCGGAACGGCGCGCCGGGCGGCAGATTGCTGACGACGTCGAAATCGACCAGCTCCTTCGCCTCCGCCGGATAGATCAGCCGCGCCAGCGCCGCGATGGTCGAGTTGGTGGCCACCCCGGTGTCGGCATGCGCGGTGAGCGAGAAGGTTTTCAGCGCGCCTTGCGCGGTCGGCAGCAGCGACACTTTCAGCTCCGCGGCCGGGCGATAGCCGGTGACGGACAATTCCTCGTCGCGGTCGAGGACGACCCGCACCGGCGCCTTCGCGGCGCGCGAAAGCTCGATCGCCGCGATGGTCTCGATGCCGAGCGCGCCCTTGGAGCCGAAGCCGCCGCCGACATGGTCGGCGATCACCCGCACCTTGCCATGCGGCAGCTTATAGCGCTTGGCGATCTTCTCCTTGATCTCGAACACGGCCTGGGTCGAGACGTGGACGGTGAGATGATCGTCGTCGAAGCGCGCCACCGCCGCATGCGGCTCGAGGCACGCATGCTGCTGCGTGGCGACCCGGAACGTGCCCTCGACCAGCAACGGATCGCGCGCCTTGCGCGCGGCGTCGAGCCAGGCTCTGGCCTGCTTGCCCTTGTCCGAGAAGCCGTCCGACGGCCCGCGCAGATTGCCGTGCCACGGTGCCGGCGCGCCGCCGCCCTCCGAGACGTTGCCGGCCCGCCTGCGGTCCTTCTTCTCGAACACCACGGGCGCGTCGGTCTTGCGCGCGGCGTCGAGCCCGATCACCGCCGGCTTCTCCTCGCTGCTGAAGCGGATCGCCGCGATGGCGCGCAATGCGCCGGCGCGGTCCGTCGCGGCCACCGCCGCGATCGGCGCGCCGACGAAGCGCACCATGCCGTCGTCGGCGAGCAGCGACACGGCGGCGGCGACGCCGGCCATCGCACGCGCCGGCGCGAGGTCCAGATTCGTGATCTTCGCATGCGCCTGCGCGGAGCGCAGGATGACGCCTTCGAGCTGGCCGTCATGATGGATGTCGACGGTGTAGCGCGCCGCGCCCGTCACCTTGTCGCGCGCCTCGAGCCGCGGCGCGATGACCTCGCGGCCGTCGAAACGCCCGGCGCAGGCCTCCGCCACCGCGCGGAAAATGTTGTCATAGGCGCCGCAGCGGCAGAGATGTCCGGACAGCGCGGCCGCGATCTCGTCACGCGGCGGCGCCGTGTTGCCGTTCGCCGCGCGCCAGCGGTCGCAGAACGCGGCGGCCTCGACGATGAAACCCGGCGTGCAGAAGCCGCATTGCAGGGCGTCATCGGCCATGAAGGCCTTCTGCACCGGATGCAGCGCCTCGACGCCGATCCCTTCCACCGTCGTCACGGCCTTGCCCGCCGCGGCGCGCGCCGGCAGCAGGCAGCTCACGACGGGCGCGCCGTCGAGCTGCACCGTGCAGGCGCCGCAGACGCCGGAGCCGCACACGAGCTTCGTTCCCGTCAGGCCGAGATCGTCGCGGATCACATCGATCAGCAGCGCCTCGGGATCGTCGGGAAGCGGCGCGGTGCGGCCGTTGATCGTCATGGTGCTCATTTCCGATCTCCAGGTTTGCTTCGCGAGGATTTTTTCGCGCTCGGCTTCGGCGGCGCGGCGATGGCGCCGGATATCACGAGGCGCAGCATGCGGTCGTGGTCCCGGATGAAGGCGTCGGCCGGCAGCATCGAGGGATAGGACGACTTGACGCCCTTGCTCGCCATCTCGATGCAACGCGCCAGTTCGCGCGGCGTCATGCCTTTGGTGAGCGTGAGCCCCTCGCGGCGCGCCGCGCGCGCGATCGTGGCGGCGAGCTGCTCGCTGTAGCGGTCGGAATAGGTGAGATAGAGATCGCGGCACTGCGCGAGATGCTCGGAGAACAGCTCCTCGATGTGCGGCGAGCCTTCGAGCGAGGCGAACAGGTGCTTCAGCCGCGCCGCGAGGCCCGCGATCACGATATCGGCGAGGCTGCCGCCTTTTTCCTCCGCGGCGCGAGTAGCCGCGATCTCGGCATCGAGCGCCCCCTGATACAGCCGTTCGATCACGGCGCGGAACAGCGCCTCCTTGGAGGTGAAATGATGGTACAGCGCCTGACGTGTGAGGTGGGCCTCCTCGGCGGCCTGCTCGATCGAGGAGCGGCGAAAGCCGTGGCGGCGGAACACGCGCATCGCGGCCTCCAGAATGCGGTCCTGGGGCTGAGCCCTGGTCCGGGCTGGCGATTTTGCCTGCATCTTGTCGGATTTGACAGATGGAAACGAATTGTCAAATCACGGTTCGATGACAGGCCGCGTTCCGTAGCCCGGATGAGCGAAGCGATTTCCGAGTGGCGTCCCCGCATGTCGCTGCGCTCATGCGGACTACGAGCTAGATCCGCCGGAAGCGGCTGAATTGGAAGGCTTGCGTCGCCTTCCAGGGCGTGCGGTGCGTTTCGGTGAGGTGATCGACCAGCTCGAACGCCGGGCCAATCGTCCGCGCGAGGCCGCCGGCGTCATAGCGCTGCACCGGCAGCCCGCTGCATTTTTCCGGACCGTCGAGTGCGAAGGTGGCGATGATGACCTGGCCGCCCGGCGCCACGGCGGTGCGCAGGCGCTCGGCATAGGCGGCGCGGTCGCCTTCCTCGGTCAGGAAGTGGAACGCCGCGCGGTCGTGCCAGAGGTCGAAGGCTCGCGCGGGCATCCATCGCGTCACGTCGGCCGCAATCCATTCGACCGCGGCACCCGCCGGCCGGAGCCGCTTCTTCGCGGTTTCGAGCGCCGCGGCCGAGATGTCGAGCACGGTCAGCGCATGGAAGCCGCGTGCGAGCAAGGCGTCGATCAGCCGCGAGGCGCCGCCGCCGATGTCGATGATCGATGAATCGACCGTCGCCTTGGCGTTCGAGATCATGCGCAGCGAGGTGGCCGGGTCCGATTGAAACCAGCTCACCTCGTTCTCGGCCTTGGTCGAATACACCGTCTCCCAATGCGAGGTGCGGTCGGACATGACGGTCCTCCGGAGCGGGCGCGAGTGTCGCGCGACCTGTCGTCGGCATGCGCTGCCGCCTTTGGCTCGTAGTCGTACGGAGTATGACCGGCAGCATACTAAATCGAATGTTAGCCACTCTCGCTCATCGTGTCCTGCGTCGGACTCGTCGTGTCTTTCCTGCGTCGGGTCGGGCGCCTTGGTTTGTCCTACGTGATTGGTATCACAATCCTGTTTCACGCAATTGAGGATCGCAGATGCGGCCGGGACGTTTTCGTCGGGCGGGTTCATCGGGTTTGGCCGTCGTCACGCTTGGCCTGATGCTTCTCGGTTTTTCCCGGCTCGGGCTTGGCGCCGCGCTCGTTGGTGAAACCCGGCAGGTGCCGCTGCAGCCGCAGGCCGCTCGCGGTGCGGACGCGCTGAAGGCGCTGTACCGGCGCCCGGCCAGCATCCCGTTTCCCAAGGACAATCCCTACACGCCCGAGAAGGCCGCGCTCGGCAAGCGGCTTTACTTCGATACCCGTCTGTCGCTTACCT
Source organism: Bradyrhizobium sp. (assembly GCF_019242285.1). Classification (GTDB taxonomy): domain Bacteria; phylum Pseudomonadota; class Alphaproteobacteria; order Rhizobiales; family Xanthobacteraceae; genus Bradyrhizobium. The sequence goes on along the minus strand of NZ_JAFAVV010000900.1, from coordinate 3,454 downwards.
CCGCGCAATCCTGCGGAAGCTGCCACAGTCCGAGCCTTGGCTGGGGCGACGGGCTGGCGGTCGGTGTCGGCCATGGCATGAACAAGCTTGGCCGACATTCACCGACCGTCGTGAATGCCGCATGGGGCGACATTTTCATGTGGGACGGCCGACTGGCGACGCTTGAAGACCAGGCGCTGGGTCCGATCCAGTCTCCCGGCGAGATGAACATGCCGCTCGACAAGCTGATGGCGCGCCTCCAGACGATCACTGAGTACAAGCCGATGTTCGCGAGCGTGTTTTCGCAGGAGGGCATGACGCCCAAGACACTCGCGAAGGCGATCGCGACCTACGAACGGACCATCGTGTCCGAACGGGCGCCTTTCGATCGCTGGATCGAGGGAGACGAGAAGGCGATATCCGAGGAGGCGAAGCGCGGTTTCGTGGTGTTCAATGACAAGGCGCAGTGCGCCGCCTGTCACGAGGGCTGGAATTTCACCAATGAAGGCTTTCAGGACATCGGGTTGCCGAGCGATGATTCCGGCCGCGGCCAGTTCCTGCCGGCCGTCATCAAGATGCAGCATGCCTTCAAGACGCCCAGCCTGCGCGAAATCACCCACCGGGCGCCCTACATGCACGACGGCTCGCTGGCGACGCTCGAGCAGGTGGTCGATCATTACGATGGCGGCGGGATCGACCGGCCAAGCCGCTCCGATCTCATGAAACCGCTCGGGCTCACCCCCGACGAGAAATCCGACCTGGTCGCGTTCCTGAAGACCCTGACCAGCGACCTGACGCCGACCGCAGCTCCAGTCCTGCCGCGCTGAGAAAGGGAATCCCGATGAACACACGCATGCAATACCTGATTTCCATTGCCATCGTCGGCGGCTTGTCGACCGGCGCGCTCGCCGGCACGCAGGTCATCCATCAGCAGGGGCGGGCTTTTTCGGTCGAGAGCATCACGGTGAAGAAGGGTGAGCCGATCACCTTCCTCAACGACGACTCCGTGCCTCACAACATCATGTCGGCGAGCGCTGGCAACGAGTTCAATCTCGGCTCCCAGCCGCCCGGCAGTTCGACCGACGTCACCTTCAAGCAGAGCGGTGACGCGACGGTGATCTGCGCCATTCATCCTCGCATGAAGATGACGGTCAAAGTGCTCGACTAGAGCGTTTTCGAGCGAAGTGGATACCGGTTCGCGTGAAGAAAACGCGTCAAAACAAAGAAGCTAGAGCTTCCGTTCCGATTCCATCGGAGCGGAAGCTCTAGGGCATGATCCGGAAAAGGGGAAACCGGTTTTCCGGAAAGATCATGCTCGAACGAAGAGATGAGATCATGATGCGAGTCCTTGCAATCGCATCATGATCTGGTGTGCCGAGACCCGGAGCTCGCATCATCTTCGCGAGCCTCGGGACCGGGACGTCGGAAGCCTTGGGAGATCTGAACGATGTCGATCCGTCTGCGCATCCTGGCGGTGCTCGGTATCATGCTCGCGCTGGCCTGCGGATTGGCGGTCTACGCCATCAGTGGCATCACCTCGGTCGGCAACCTGGTGGTCCAGCTCTATGACGGGCCGTTGATGGGCATCAACCATGCCCGGGCTGCGCATGCCGCGCTGAACGAGGCGCGTCTGATCCTGGAGCGTGGCGAGACCGCGGGGGCCTCGACCAAAGCCCTCGACAAGTTCGAAGGACGCGTGCGCGAGATTTCCGAGGATCTGGGCGTGGTCCGGGATCGCATTCACACCGCCGGCGTCAATTCGGTTCGCGAGCGCGCCGAAGCCAAGGTGCGCGATTGGTCCAATGCCGCGCTGAAGATCCTCAAGCCCACTCCGGGCGGTCTGACCGAATTGCCGACCGCGTTTTCGGTAAGGACGCTGGGCGACGAGGCGACGGCTGCCATCGATGATCTCGTCGAGACGGTTGCGGGCTATGGATTTGAATTTCGTACCCAGGCTGAAGCCGAGGTCGTTGCGTCGCGAACCATGTTGATCTCGGCCTCGGCGGCCAGCCTGGTTCTCGGCCTGCTGCTGGCCGTCGGATTCGCCTACTCGCTGAGCAAGCCGGTCAGCGCGCTGGCCAAGTCGATGCTGGAGCTTGCCGAAGGCAATTTCGACGTGGTGCTTCCCGGTCTTGGCCGCAAGGACGAGGTGGGTCACGTGGCGCGTGCCGTCGAAACCTTCAAGGCCCTGGCCGAGCAGAAGGCGCGCGACGAAGCCGAAGCGAAGATCAGGCAGGATCAGGCCGCCGCTCAGCAGCGGAAGTCCGACATGCGCCATATCGCGGACAGCTTCGAAGCCGTCGTGGGGCAGATCGTGAAGGCCGTTTCCTCGACATCGATCGAGCTGGAAGCTTCCGCCAATGTGCTGACCCAGGCCACCCAGCACTCCAAGGAGCTCACCACGGCGGTGGCACAGGCTTCGGAGGAGGCATCGGGCAATGTGAACTCGGTGGCCTCGGCGACCGAGGAGCTTTCGTCTTCCGTGGACAGGATCGGCCGCCAGGTCCAGCAATCCGCGCGGACGGCGAGCGACGCGGTCGACCAGGCGCGTTCGACCAGCGAGCGGGTGAGCGAGCTGTCACAGGCCGCGACCCGGATCGGCGACGTCGTCGAGCTCATCAATGCCATCGCCGGGCAGACCAACCTTCTGGCGCTCAATGCCACGATCGAGGCGGCCCGCGCCGGGGAAGCCGGCCGCGGCTTTGCCGTGGTGGCATCGGAGGTCAAGGCGCTGGCCGAGCAGACGGCGAAAGCCACCGGCGAGATCGGGCAGCAGATAGCGAGCATCCAGGCGGCGACGCAGGAATCGGTAGGCGCGATCAAGCAGATCACCGGGACCATCGAGCGGCTTTCGGAAGTCTCGTCGACGATCGCCACGGCGGTGGAGGAGCAGGGAGCCGCGACGCAGCAGATCTCCCGCAACGTGCAGCTCGCGGCGCAGGGCACCAATCAGGTTTCGTCGAACATCGCCAACGTGCAGCGCGGAGCCCACGAGACCGGCTCGGCGTCCTCGAAGGTCCTGTCGGGGGCACAGTCCCTGTCGTCGGAGAGCCAACGACTCAAGCTCGAGGTCGACAAGTTCCTGGATTCCGTTCGCGCGGCCTGATCGCCGACAATGGCCGAATCAGCCAGGTGAATGCATCGCGGGCGGTCCACGCCGGCTCGCGGCGTGAAAATTCGTGTGCCCGGAAAATCGGATTTCAGCAGCGGTTTCAGGCTGATCGGGCGCCGCGGTCCTCGCGGCATAAAATTTCTATTTCTTTTTTTCAGAAAACATGTCATATACGCGCATCCGCTGCCGCAGGAGGGGCGCTTCGCGATCGTCACGGACGTGGGCAGCGGGATGCGATGGACGTGATGGCCCGTGAGACGAACGGGCCGGCGCGGACGGCGAAGGCGTGTGGTCCTGATCCCGCGACGCTGGGATCAAGTCTCGCAGGAACGATGGCGAGGCGAGGGTGGCAATCAAGCCCGT
>NZ_JAFAVV010000859.1 GCF_019242285.1 Bradyrhizobium sp. | reverse complement strand
CAGGGGATCGCCGACTTCCAACCGCGCCACCATCATTTCGACGGCGATCATGGCGTCGTCGACCAGAAGCCCGAGAGCGATGATCAGGGCGCCCAGGGAAATGCGCTGCAGCGAGATTCCGGCATACGCCATCACCACAAACGTAATCGCGAGAACCAGCGGGATCGCGATGGCAACGACGAGTCCGGCGCGAAGGCCGAGGCTCAAGAAGCTGATTCCGAGCACGATGACCACAGCTTCGAACAGGGCTTCCGTGAAGCCTGACACGGCGTGCTCGACCACGACCGGCTGGTCAGCGACGAGATGAACGCCGAGGCCGATCGGCTGCTCGGCGATGATCCTCGACATTTCCTCCTTCAGGGCCTCTCCGAATTTCAGCAGGTTCGCGCCCGACTTCATCCCAATCGCGAGCGCAATGGCGGGCTGCCCGTTGAAGCGAAACAGCGTGGTCGGTGGATCCTCATAACCGCGGGTGATGGTTGCCACGTCTGTCAACGGGAAGAAGCGGTCGTTGACCCCTAGATTGATGGCCTTCAGGCTTTCCTCAGATGTGAATTGACCGTTGACCCGCACGCTGATCCGCTCCGGCCCCTCCTGGAAGACACCTGAGGGGGCGACGGCATTTTGCGCCTGCAGCGAAGAGATGATGGAACGCGTGTCGAGGCCGAGCGCCGCGATTTTCCGGGTCGAAAATTCGAGGAAGATCTTTTCATCCTGCGCGCCGAGAATATCGACCTTGCCGACATTCGGGACGGTCAGGACTTTTGCGCGAATGTCTTCGACCCGATCGCGCAATTGCCGCTGGGTCAAGCCGTCGCTGGTGAAGGCGTAGATGTTGCCGAAGACGTCGCCGAAGCGGTCGTTGAATGCCGGCCCGATCACGCCTTGCGGGAAATCGCCCTTGATATCCGCAATCATGTTGCGGATGCGCGCCCAGGTCGGCGCGACGTCGGCAGCTTTCGTCGTGTCGCGCAGATAGACGAAGACGGTGGTCTGACCCGCAACCGTGACGCTCTTGGTATAGTCGAGCGACTCCAGCTCTTCGAGCTTCTTCTCGATCCTCTCGGTGACCTGGCGGGTCATTTCCTCCGGCGACGCGCCCGGCCATTGCGCCCCGATCACCATGGTCTTGATTGTGAAATCGGGATCTTCCTGCCGCCCCAGCTGCAGGTATGCGAACAGACCGGCCGCCATGAAGGCGAGCATGAAATACCAGACGAGTGAGCGATGCCCCAGTGCCCAGTCGGAAAGGTTGAACGACTTCATGGCGTTGTTTCCTCTTGGATGCGGACCTGTTGTCCTTGTTTGAGGCTGTGGGCTCCGGCAGTCACGATGCGCGCCCCGGCGGTCACACCGCTGGCGACACGGATGCCTCCGTCGTCTTCGGAGAGCTCGACCTTGTGCAGCGAAACCGTGCTCGTTGGGTCGTCGACGACCCAGACGAAAGTATCAGCGCCTTCCTTGAGCACCGCGGATGCGGGCACCCGCAGAGTCCGGCTGTAGGTCCTGCCGAGTCTTGCAGTGATGGTGCTCCCGAGCCGAAAGCCTTCAGGCGGATCACTCAAGGCGATACGAACGCGACGCATGCGCGTCACCGAATCGGCTTGCGGCGCAATTTCGCGAATCCGGCCTCGGACTTGAACGGCAGGAAGCAGTTGCAAGCTGACGGTGAACGGCAAACCGACCGTCAAGGGCACGGGGAAGTCCGCACCGAAATCGACTACAGCCTCGCGGATGTCCGGTCGCGCCACGGTCACGACGCTCTGGCCCGGCGAGACGACTTGTCCCACATCGGCGCTCACGGCCGTGACGACACCCGCGAAATCGGCCTTGACCTGGGCATAACTCAGTTGCTCGATGGCCTTGGTGAGATTTGCGCGGGCGCGGGCGGCAGATGCCTGCGCGCCTGCGCGCACCTGCTCTGCATCATCGAGAGTCTGCTTCGTCGTGGCGTCAGCCTTGATCAGGATCCTTTTCCGCTCCTCGGTCCCGATTGCGTTTTCAAGCAGGGCCTCGGCTTTCGAAAAGTCTGCCCTCGCAGACTGCACGGCGAGCTCGAGGGCAGTGGGATCGATTGCGGCAATCGTCTGCCCTTCGCTCACCAGATCTCCGACATTGACCGGGCGCGCGATGAGGCGTCCCAGTACGCGGAAGCCGAGATTGGTCTGATAGCGCGGCTGGACGGTTCCGACCGCCACGGTGCTGCCAGATGCGGCCGGTTCGATCACGGTGGACAGAACGGGCCGGACAGGCTCCGGGGCCTTCGCCTCCTGTTTGCATCCGGCCACCACCAAGGCCGAAGCGATGGTGCTTGCGACGACAAAATACCGTGTTCTCATGATCGATCCTCGCCAAATGTCACGGGTTGACCAGAGCTCAGCAGCTTGCCTCCGTCGATGACGACGCGGTCTCCGGCCTCGAGCCCTTCCCTGATCTGCACCGTTCCTGCCTCGTAAGCGCCGACAATCACGGGCTTCAGCGACGCTGTCCTGGTCTTGGGGTCGACGATCCAGACCGCGGGCTTCGACCCCACTGCCATCAGGGCGGTCCACGGCACGGTGATCTCGGTTGCGGGTTTCGTCCCGGCGGTGCCCGCGACGGCGCTTCCAAGCGTCATCGCTGCGGGCGGGTTTTGGATCGCGACTTTCACACGAACGGTGAAGCTCTTGGGGTCGACGGCAGGCGATATCTCCCTGACGTGGCCTGT
>NZ_JAFAVV010000610.1 GCF_019242285.1 Bradyrhizobium sp. | reverse complement strand
TGATCCATATGGACGAGGGACTGGGCGATACGATCCAGTTTGCGCGCTACCTGCCGATGGTGGCTGCGCAAGGGGCGCGCGTCCTGCTGCTGGTGTCGGATGCGCTCTGTCCGTTGTTTGCCGGCCTCGCCGGGGTCTCCCGGTGCTTGCCACTGTCGACCGGCGCGCTGCCGCCATTCGACGCCTACTGCCCGATGTCGGGCCTGCCGTTCGCCTTCGGCACCACGATCGAGACGATTCCGAACGCGCGATCCTATTTGCCGCTTCCGCCGCGGGATCGCGTGCAGGCTTGGCAGGATCGCCTCGGCTTTCGAGACCGGTTGCAGGTCGGCCTGGTCTGGTCGGGCAATCCCAAGCACAGCAATGATCACAACCGTTCGCTGCCGTTCGAGCTCCTGTCATCGCTGCTCGGCCTCGATGCGACGTTCGTCAGCCTGCAGAAGGATGTTCGGCCCGGCGACCGAGCGCTGCTCGGACAGAGCGGCATCGTCGATCTCACCGATCATCTCACCGACTTTGCCGAGACCGCGGCGCTGATCTCCTGCCTCGACCTGGTGATCAGCGTCGATACCAGCGTCGCCCATCTCGCCGCCGCGCTCGGCTGCCCGACCTGGATACTGCTGCCCTACACGCCGGACTATCGCTGGCTGCTCGATCGTGACGACAGCCCCTGGTATCCGACGGCGCGGCTGTTTCGGCAGGGCGCGGCGCGCGACTATGCCGAGGTGATCGACCGCGTGCGGAGCGACCTGAGCCGGCTGATCGCGGACTGGCCGGCGGAGCGGCATCCGTGAGCGGCCGGCGCGATGGACCCGTTGCCGAGCCGGCGGTGAGCGGCGGTGCCTCGGCGTTGTACCAGGCCGGCATGGGCCATCTGCGGGCCGGGCGCGTTCTTGATGCGCAGGTCGCCTGCCAGCAGGCGCTGGCACTGGACGCCAGCCATGCCGACGCATTGCATCTGATGGGGCTGCTGTTGCTCAGCGGCAAGCAGCATGATCATGCCGTCGAATGGATCGCCCGCGCCATCCTGCAGGAGCCGAAACCGGAATATCTCGTCAGTCTCGGCAGCGTGTTGCAGGCGCAGGGGCGGCTCGACGAGGCGTTGCAGGCCTACGACAAGGCGGTGCAGCTCAGGCCGGAAGCGGCCGAGCTGTGGAGGCATCTCGGCAATGTGCTCCTGGAGCTGAAGCGGCCGGCCGAGGCGCTGCTGGCGTTCCAGCATGTCACGAAGCTCGATCCGCAGCACTGGGACGCCGCGTTCAAGAGCGGCGTGCTGCTGCACGAGGCGGGCCGGCTGCAGGAGGCGATCGCGTGCTTCACCCGGTGCGACGAGCTCAAGCCGGACCACGTGCTGACGCTGTACATGCGTGGCCGCGCGCTGAACAGCCTGAAACGGTTCGCGGAGGCGCTGGCCGACAACCGGCGGGCACACGCGCTCGATCCCGGCGATGCCGACGTCTGCAACAATATCGGCGGCATCCTGCAACTGCTCGGCCGCGACGCGGAGGCGATCGAGTGGCTCGACGAGGCGCTCGAGCTTCGGCCGGATCGGCTCGATGCCTTGCGCAACAAGGCGCTGTGGCTGGTCGAGCTGCACCGGTTCGACGAGGCGTTCGCGACCTACGATCGGTTGCGTGCGCTGGACCCCGGCAACGCCACCGACACCTGGAATCTGTCGCTGCTGCAATTGCTGACGGGCGATTTCGCGGCGGGCTGGGCGGGGCGCGAGGCGCGGTGGACCAAGGTGCCGCCGGTCGCCTATCCGAGTTTCGCGCAGCCGAAATGGCTCGGCGCGGGCGAGGTCGCAGGCAAGACCATCCTGCTTCGGGCCGATGAAGGATTGGGTGACACCATCCAGTTCGCGCGCTACGCGCCGCTTCTGGCACAGCGTGGGGCGCGTGTCGTGCTGTCGGTGCAGCCCGCGCTATGCTCGCTGCTCTCGTCGCTGCCGGGTGTCGCGCAATGCGTGCCGGTCTCGGCCGAGCCGCCGCCATTCGACCTGCATTGCCCGGTCACCAGCCTGCCGCTCGCCTTCGGCACGAGGCTCGACAGCATTCCTGCCGCCGTCTCCTACCTGCCGCCTCCCGAGCGCGCCCGCGTGCAGGCCTGGGAGGAACGCCTCGGCCGGCATGACAGGATGCGTGTCGGGCTGGCATGGTCCGGCAACCCGAACCACATGAAGGATCACAGCCGCTCGATCCCGCTCCAGGCGATAGCGCCGCTTCTCGATCTCGGCGCTGACTTCTTCAGCCTGCAGAAGGAGGTGCGCCCGGACGACAGGGCGACGTTGCTCGCCTGTCCCGGTCTCATCGACCTGACCGCGCATCTTGCGGATTTCGGCGACACGGCCGCTTTCGCCTCCTGCCTGGACCTCGTCATCTCCGTCGACACCAGCGTGGCGCATCTCGCCGGCGCGCTCGGACGGCCAACCTGGATCCTGCTGCCCTACACGCCGGACTTCCGCTGGCTGCTCGATCGCGACGACAGCCCCTGGTATCCGACCGTGCGGCTGTTCCGGCAGGATGAACGCCGCGACTATGCGAGCGCGGTCGAGCGCATGCGCGCGGAGCTGAATGCGTTGATCGCGGCGCGGCCATCAAGCCCGGCGGTGCGTTAGCCACTCGCTGGATCAGATCGCGACCGCGACCTCGAAGCGGCAAATCGCCGATGAACGGAATCTAACATTTTTGGTTCGGGGTAGGCGCGGTCGCGGCGACGCACTACATTATCGT
>NZ_JAFAVV010000544.1 GCF_019242285.1 Bradyrhizobium sp. | reverse complement strand
CGCCGTTCGCGATCCTCTGCGCGCTGTCGCTGGTCAGTCTCGTGATCGGTCCGGTTGCTGCCGCGGCGAGCCTGCGCCAAGGGCTCGATTGATGCCGATCAACTCTTGCAAGGCGCGCCGTTATGCCGATTGCATGGCTGCCGCACGACCATTAACAGGATGGCCATGTCGCTGATCGACTTCGCCAACCCGACACGGTTTCTCGCGCTGACCGCGCGCATCCTGCCGTGGCTGATCGGTGCGACCGCGATCCTGCTCGTAATCGGCCTCTATCAGTCCGCGACCGCGCCCGACGACTACCAGCAGGGCGCGACCGTCAAAATCATGTTCATCCACGTACCGAACGCCTGGCTGTCGATGTTCGTCTGGGCTGTCATGAGCGCGTCCGCGCTGGGCACCCTGGTGTGGCGGCATCCGCTCGCCGACGTCGCCGCGAAGGCCGCGGCGCCCATCGGCGCGGCCTTCACCTTCCTGGCGCTGGTCACCGGCGCATTGTGGGGCCGGCCGATGTGGGGCACCTATTGGGAGTGGGACGCGCGGCTGACCTCGGTGCTGATCCTGTTCCTGATGTATCTCGGCCTGATCGCGCTATGGCGCGCGGTCGAGGATCCCTCGCGCGCGGCGCGCGCCGCCGCGGTGCTGACGCTGGTCGGCGCCATCAACCTGCCGGTCATCAAGTTCTCGGTCGACTGGTGGAACACGCTGCACCAGCCGGCCTCGGTGTTCCGGGTGGGCGGGTCGACGCTCGATCGCGCCTTCCTGATTCCGCTGCTGGTGATGGCGGTGGCGTTCACGCTGCTCTTCCTCACCCTGCATCTGGCGGCGATGCGCAACGAGATCCTGCGCCGGCGGGTGCGCAGCCTGCAGATGATGCAGGCGAGCCAGCGCGCGGCGTGACGCCATGGCGCTCGGTCCCTACGCGTCCTTCATCGTGACGTCCTATGTGGCCGCGACGCTGGTGGTCATGATCCTGATTGCGTGGATCGTGGTCGACTACCGCAGCCAGACCCGGCGCCTGCGCGAGCTCGACGAGAGCGGCATCGCCAGGCGCTCGGGACGCAGCGCGACGGAGCTTTCATGAGCGAGCAGGTCAGCCGAGACGCCAACACGCCCGAAGCGCCGAAAGCGCGGCTGTCCTTCCTCATGGTGCTGCCGCTGATCGTGTTCGCCGGGCTCGCCGCGCTGTTCTGGTTCCGGCTCGGCAACGGCGACCCGTCGCGAATTCCGTCGGCGCTGATCGGCCATCCGGCGCCGCAAACGCCGCTGCCGCCACTGCAAGGCCTCGTCAACGAGGGCGCGCCGGTGCCGGGCCTCGATCCCGCCGCCTTCAAGGGCAAGGTCAGCATCGTGAACGTCTGGGCGTCCTGGTGCATCCCCTGCCACGACGAAGCGCCGCTGTTGACGGCGCTCGGCAAGGACAAGCGGCTGCAGCTCATCGGCATCAACTACAAGGACGCGCCCGACAACGCCCGGCGCTTCCTCGGCCGCTACGGCAACCCGTTCGGCGTGGTCGGCGTCGACGGCAACGGCCGCGCCGCGATCGAGTGGGGCGTCTATGGCGTGCCCGAGACCTTCGTCGTCGGGAAGGACGGTGTCATCGCCTACAAGCTGGTCGGGCCGGTGACGCCTGACAACATCGACACGGTGCTCAAGGCAGAGATCGAGAAGGCGCTGAAGGCGGGCTCGTAGGTCTATCCGCCGTCATTGCGGGCGAACGGGTCGCTACCTCTTGCTCACATCGCCCGCGTCGGCCTCACTGGTCTCCAGCGACACCGGCTCCAGATGGTAGCGCCTGGTCAGCGGCATCTGGGCGATGGCGAAGATCGCGGTCAGCGGCGTCACGCCGAACAGCTTGAACCCGACCCAGAAATCCGTGCTCTGCGTGCGCCACACCACCTCGTTCAGCACCGCCAGGCCAAGGAAGAACAGCGCCCAGCGGAAGGTCAGGATGCGCCAGCCGGTCGGCGTCAGGTTGAACATCTGGTCGAACATCAGTGCGATGAAGGAGCGGCCGAACAACAGCCCGCCGCCGAGCACAGCGGCGAACAGGACGTAGATGATGGTGGGCTTCACCTTGATGAAGGTCTCGTCATGCAGCACGAGCGTGAGCGTGCCGAACACCAGCACGATGCCGCCGGTGACGAGCGCCATGATCGGCACGTGCCGGGTCACCACGTAGGAGGCGATCATTGCCGCGACGATCGCCAGCATGAAGGCCCCGGTCGCCACGAACAGGTGGAACTTGGCGTTGACAATGAAGAACACGACCAGCGGGCCGGCCTCGGTCGCGAGCTTGAACAATGGATGCGGCTGGGTCTTGTCCATCAGCTTGGCTCTTCTTGATTCTCGGGGATGACCTTAGCTGAAAGCCGGTCCGCGCTGTTCGCCATCATGCTCCGATCCCGGCGATCGCCTGCGCGAAGTCCCGCGCGGTGAAGGCTGCGAGGTCGTCGATGCCCTCGCCGACGCCGATGAAGTGCACCGGCAGCTTGTGCTTCTCCGCGAGCGCCACCAGGATGCCGCCGCGCGCGGTGCCGTCGAGCTTCGTCATCACGAGGCCGGTGACGCCGGCGGTGCGGTGGAAGGCCTCGACCTGCGACAGCGCGTTCTGCCCGACGGTCGCGTCCAGCACCAGCAGCACCGCATGCGGCGCGCCGGCGTCGACCTTGCGGATGACCCGCACCACCTTCTCCAGCTCGTTCATCAATTCGGCCTTGTTCTGCAATCGGCCGGCAGTGTCGATCAGCAGCACGTCCTTGCCCTGCTCTTTCGCCGCCGTCAGCGCGTTGAAGGCGAGGCTCGCGGAGTCCGAGCCCTGCGCCCCCGCGATCACCGGCGCCTTGCTGCGCTCGCCCCATACTTTCAACTGCTCAATGGCTGCTGCGCGAAAAGTGTCGCCGGCCGCGAGCATCACCTTGCGGCCCTCGGCTGCGAATTTCGCGGCAAGCTTGCCGATGGTGGTGGTCTTGCCGGAGCCGTTGACGCCGACCACCAGGATGACGAACGGCACCTTCGCATCGATCGCAAGCGGCTTCGCCACCGGCGTCAGCACCTTCTCGACCTCGGTCGCGACCACGCTCTTGACCTCGTCGGCCGAGATCGCCTTGTCGTAGCGGCCGTTGCCGACGGCCTCGGCGATCCTCGCTGCGACCTCCGTGCCGAGATCGGCGCGCAGCAGCACGTCCTCGATGTCCTCGAGCATCGCGCGGTCGAGCTTGCGCTTGGTGACGAGATCAGCCACCGCGGTCCCGATCGAGCTCGACGTGCGCTTGAGCCCGCTGGACAGCCGCCGCCACCAGCTCGATTTCGGTGTTTCCTGGGTGGTATCGTTCATTTGACGTGTGTTAGCCGTTTCATGTTGCAAACGAAAGTCTTGACCCGGTGATGGACGTCCCCGAACTCACGGCCGACCAGATCCTGGCCCGCGTGCTCCATCGCGACGGGCTGATGCTCGTGATCGACAAGCCGGCGGGGCTGCCGGTGCATCGCGGGCCCAAGGGCGGCGCCAATCTCGAGGCTTCGTTCGACGCGCTGCGCTTCGGCCTGCCGCGGCCGCCGGTGCTGGCCCACCGGCTCGACAAAGATACCTCCGGCTGTCTCGTGCTCGGCCGCCACCGCAAGGCAACGGCCTCGCTCGGGCTTTTGTTCAAGCATGGCAAGATTTCGAAAACCTACTGGGCCGTGGTCGAGAGCGGCCCCGCCGAGGACGAAGGCACGATCGAGCTGCCACTCGGCCGGCTCAACGCCGAGCGCGGCTGGTGGCAGAAGCCGGACCCGGACGGCCAGGAGGCGATCACGAACTGGAAGGTGCTGGGGCGCGGCGACGGCCTGGCCTGGCTCGCCATGGAACCGGTGACCGGCCGCACCCATCAATTGCGCGTGCATGCGGCGGCGATGGAGTGCCCCATCGTCGGCGACGACATCTACGGCACGCAGGCAAGTTTACGCCGCCTGCACAACGAAAAATATTTCCCGCGCTTCGGGGAGCCGCGGCTGCATCTGCATTCGCGCGAGATCGTGGTCCCGATTTCCAGGAACAAGGAGCCGGTGCGAGTGACGGCGCCGGCGCCGGAGCATATGCACGAACGATTGAGAACGTGCGGCTGGAACGGAGAGTAGGGCACGCCGCCACCACGCCTTCCCCTGGATCACCCGCGAAAGCGGGTGATCCAGCATTCCAGAGACAGCAGTAATTGAATCAACACGCCATGGCGTGCTGGGTCGCCCGGTCCCGCCTACGCCGAGGCTTCGGCGGGCGCGCAAGCCGGGCGACGACACGGAATTAGACAACGAGCCGCACGCCGTCGTGGCCGGCGATCGTCATCGTCCGCACCGTGCCCGGCGTCTCGCCGGCAATCATCACCGGGACAAAATGCTCGGTGCGGCCCGTCGTCGCGCTCTCGATCAGCACCTCGCGGGTTGCACCGACCTCCGCCTCCAGCCGCTTTCGCAACGCGGCCTCGCCGGCCGCGCGCAATCGCGCGGCGCGCTCCTTGATCGCCGGTCCCGCGACCTGCGGCATCCGCGTGGCCGGCGTGCCGGGGCGCGCGGAATAGGGAAACACGTGCAGGAAGGTCAGGCCGCATTCCTCGACCAGATCGAGCGAGCGCGAGAACATCTCTTCGGTCTCGGTCGGAAAGCCGGCGATGAGGTCGGCGCCGAGCGCGATGTCCGACCGCAGCCGCCGCACCTCGGCGCAGAACGCGATCGCGTCGGCGCGCGCATGCCGCCGCTTCATCCGCTTCAGGATCAAATCGTCGCCGGACTGCAGCGACAGATGCAGATGCGGCATCAGCCGCGCGTCAGTGGCGATGGCATCGAGCAGGTCGCGATCCGCCTCGATCGAATCGATCGACGACAGTCGCAGCCGGCGCAGCTCCGGCACCTCCCGCAAAATCCGCTTCGTCAGTCGCCCGAGCGTCGGTCGATCCGGCAGATCGGCGCCGTAGCTCGTCAGGTCCACACCCGTCAGCACGATCTCGGCATGGCCGTGCGCGGCCAGCGCGCGGATCTGGTCGACCACCGCTTCCATCGGCACGGAGCGGGAGTTGCCGCGGCCGAACGGAATGATGCAGAAGGTGCAGCGATGGTCGCAGCCGTTCTGCACCTGTACGACTGCGCGCGGCAGCCCGCGGAAGCTTTCAAGCCGATGCGGCGCCATCGTCCTCGCCGCCATGATGTCGCTGACAGCGAGCTTGCCCTCGCCAGCGCCATCGAAGGCGGCGCGCGTCATCCGCCAGGCCTCGCCCCGCATCTTGTCGTCATTGCCGACGACACGATCGACCTCGTCCATCCCGGCGAACATCGTGGCTTGCGTCTGCGCCGCGCATCCGGTCACCACGATGCGCGTCTCCGGCCGCTCGCGCTTCAGCTTCCGGATCGACTGCCGCGCCTGCGCCACCGCCTCGCCGGTCACCGCGCAACTGTTGACGATGACGGTGTCCGACAGGCCGGCGCGCGCGGCCTCGCGCGCGATCACCTCGGATTCGAAGGCGTTGAGGCGGCAGCCGAAGGTCAGGACCTCGACGCTCATGCGACGCCGGCGAACAGCGAAGGGTCGAACCGCCCCTCATATTCGAAGCTCGCCGTTCCCGTCATCAGCACATGATCGTCACGCTCGCGCCACTCGATCGCAAGCTCGCCGCCGGGAAGCTTGATCTGCACGATGCGGTTCGTGCGCTTCAGCCGCGCGGCGGCGACCGCGGTGGCGCAAGCCGCAGAGCCGCAAGCCTTCGTCAGCCCCGCGCCGCGCTCCCAGGTGCGGATCGTGATGTGGTCGCGATCGACGATGTTCGCGAGCGTGACATTGGCGCGCTGCGGAAAGATCGGATGATTTTCTATGAGCGGGCCGACACGTTCGAGATCATAGGCCGCGACATCGTCGACCCAGAAGATCGCGTGCGGATTGCCCATGCTGACGACGGACGGCGAGTGCAGAATCGGCGCATCGATCGGCCCGATCTGCAATTCGATGTAGCGGGTGTCACGAAACTCCTCCGCCAGCGGGATGTCCTGCCAGCCGAATTTCGGCGCACCCATGTCGACGGTGTAGAGGTCTGCCGTTGGCCCCGGCCAGCAGCTCAGCAGGCCCGCCGCGGTCTCGAAGCTGAGCGGGCGGCTGCCGCCCTGCTCGAACAGGCGCCGCACCACGCAGCGCATGCCGTTGCCGCAGGCGCCGGCCTCCGAGCCGTCATTGTTGTAGATGCGGATGAAGGCCTCGGTGCCGGCGAGGCGCGGCGGCTGCAGCACCATGAGCTGGTCGTATGGTATCCGGGATGCAATCGCGCGGGCGTCCTCGGCCGTCACCGCCGCCTTGCGGTCGCGCAGGTCGACCACGACGATCTCGTTGCCGATGCCGTTCATCTTGGCGAAAGCGTGGTTGGCGAGCGCGCTCATGAGAAATATCCGATTTCGGCCCGCGTTATAGGGCGAACGGTCCCGTATTGACCAGACCACCCCCGCAGGGCAGATGACCGATCTGTCATGGGACGAAGTCGCGCCTTGCGTGTTAGATAGCGGCCCTTCGCCGCAACATCCGGACGGCCGGGCGCGGCCCGGAGAACATTCAGATGAGTTCACGCCTTTTCCGCCTTGCGCTGATCCCCCTGGCCGCCCTTTCGCTCGGGTCGGGCGCGGCGCTGGCCCAATCGCCCGCCCCCTCGGCCACACCGGCCCCAGCCGCTTCCGCCACCCCGAGCCCGGCGCCGACGCCGGCTCCCGCCGAAAGTCCCGCGCCCTCGCCGTCCCCCTCGGCCGCGCAAGCGCCCGCTCCGGTGCAGACGGCCGATCCGTTCGGCGAGCCGATCACGCTGGAGGCGAAGAAGGTGGTGATGGCCAAGGGCAACGCCAATTGGGACACGGCGTTCGACACGCTGGTGGATTCGCTGAAGTCGCTGTCGGCCGCGCTGGACAAGCAAGGCGTCAAGCCGGCCGGCAACCCGATGATCGTCTACACCTCGACCGACGATACCGGCTTCACCTTCCTGGCGGAAATCCCGGTCGAGCAGGAGCCGAAGACCCTCGCCAAGGACATGAGTCTCGGCAAGTCGCCCGACGGCAAGGCGCTGAAATTCGTCCATCGCGGCTCCTACGACAACATGGACAACACCTATGAGGCGATCACCAATCACCTCGACGACAAGAAGCTGGAAGCGAAGGACATGTTCATCGAGGAGTACCTCACCGATCCCCTGAAAACTGCGGAGGACAAGCTCGTGATCAACGTCTATGTGCCGCTGAAATGAGGCGGGCCGTCTGCCTTCTTCCGCTCGCCGCCGCGCTGGCCCTGCCCGCATCGCCGGCGCAGGCGGAGCATGACTTTCCGCCGGCGATCTCCGTCAGCGGCGAAGCCGAAATCTCGGTGCCGCCGGACCTTGCGATGGTGGACGCCGGCGTTGCCTCCGACGCCAAGACCGCGCGCGAGGCGGCCGACGCCAACAACACCGCGATGGCCAAGGTGATCCAGGCGATCAAGGCTGCCGGCATCGACGACAAGGACGTGCAGACCTCGCGGCTGTCGCTGCAGCCGCAATATGCGTCGAACCAGTATTCGTCGGGCCGCACCGGGCCGCAGCAGATCACGGGCTATCACGCCTCCAACCGCGTCACCGTCAAGCTGCACGACGTCGGCAAGGTCGCGGGCATCATCGACACGGTGGTCGCCGCCGGCGCCAACGACGTCGGCAACGTCAATTTCACGGTCTCGCAGCCCTCGAAGCTGCTCGACGAAGCCCGCGACAAGGCGTTGGCCGACGCGCGCCGCAAGGCGGAGATCTATGCCAAGGCGGCCGGCGTGACGCTCGGCGCGCCCTTGAGCATCTCCGAGGGCGGCGCACCGCCCCTACCGCTCTTTCGCGCGAAAACCATGATGCCGATGGCGGCCGCCGTGCCGACGCCGGTGGCGCAGGGCGAAGAGACGCTGTCGGTCAGCGTCAGCGTGACCTGGGCGATCAAGCAGTAGAAACCCCTCCTCGCAGTCGTCGCCCGGCTTGCGCGCCCGCCGAAGCCTCTTGACCGCCGAAGTCCGCCTTCGGACGAAGGCGGTTGGCGTAGGCGGGACCGGGCGACCCAGTATTCCAGTGACATTTGCGCTTGAGCCGGCAGGCCGCGGCGTGCTGGATCGTCCGCTTTCGCGGACGATGACAGTGGAGGTTGTGGCGACGATGACGGTTGAGGTCGTGGCTCAATCACCTGACTGACGAATTCTTTTCCGAAAGAGCCGAGGGGCCGGAATAGACACACCTTCGCATTCCCGCGGCGCGTGGCACCCGGGCTGTTCAAGCAGATCACCCTCGTCGAGAAGAGAGGGCGCAGGGAATGCCGGGCGCAGGCCTCGCCCATGGCCCGCCTGCAACAAGAAACGCAGGCGGCAGTCACCACAGGTTCAGCCACATCATCCGGCATTCCCTGCGCGATGGTTTACGACTTATGCCGCGCTCTCCCGGGTGAACGGGCTCTTTTGCCACCCTCATCGGCGGTTCATCATCCGCCAACTTAGCGCCAGCGTCGCGGCGCCAGGACCACACGGTTTTGCCGTCCGCAACGAACCCCGCTCGTCTCGCAAGGCCGCCGCGTCCACCGCATCCCGCACCCAACGTTCGTGACGACGCGTTCGCCCCTCTCCCGGGTGGAGACGAAGTCTTATGACACGATTTCTGAAAAAAAGAAAGAGAAAATTCGGCCGCGCCAGCCGGCGCGGTCGATCGGATTGAAACGGCTCGCGAAAACAGCTTTTCGGCGCAGGCGATTCATCTGCCCGGAAGGTCGGTTGAGACGGTTGCACCCTGCCGTTCGCGCTGATTTTCACCCGACGGGCGACTCACTTTCACGATAGTCGCGATCGTTTGACACGCCCGAAATCGATTGGCAGCAAGTCCGAAACGCGAAGCGACGTGGAAGCGATTCCATCAGGCGCGCAGGACGGCTGGAGCGAACGCCGAGCGCGATGCGCAAGGCGGCGGCGATACCCATCGATGATGCGAGTGGGGTCGATGGGTTTCGCCGCGCGCCGTCCTTCGCTCAACATCGACAGATGGGCGGCTCCGCCCATCCTACCGGATCGCGTTTCACACCGGCATCGTGCGCTTCTGATACGCCCTGCCCTTGATCGCAGCCGCCTCGCTGTGGCCAGCGACCACGCGCACGCCCTCGTCGATCCGCGCGATGATGTTGTCGGGCGTGCAGCCCTGCAGGAAGGCGACGCCGTGTTTTCGGCAGGCGGTGATGATGCGGTCGCGGGCCTGCTGCATTTCCGGCGGGAACGGCTCGCGCGGGATGGTGGCGTAGCCGAGCGAGAGGCTGAGGTCGCCGGGGCCGATCTCGGCAAAGCCGAGCCCGGGCACGGCGATGATCTCCTCGCAATTGGCGACGCCTTCGGGGCTTTCGAGCTTCACGCCGAGCAACAACTCGCCGTCGGGATTGAGCGGCCAGGGATCGCAGCGCGCCATGTACTCCTCGACCGACAAGCCCCAGACCGGCGCCGCCGTGCTTTCCGAGCCGCGGCCGCGCGTGCCGATGCCGAGCCTCTTGCGGCCGGCGGCATCGATGCCACCGTCCGGCGACCGCACCGCGCCCGCCATCCGCGCCAGCGGCGACGGGATCGCCGGATCGACGCCGAGCAAGTTACGCGGATAGCGGCAGGATTCGATGAAGGCGCGCACCGCGTCGGCATTCTCGGCCTGGCACAGCAGGATGCCATGCGCGCCGCGGCCGAGGATCTGGCGAAACTGCCAGGCGTTGTGCCGCACATGCAGGGCGTCGATGCCGTTCACCGGCGCTTCCACGATCACCGCCGGCGTGCGGTGACCGGAGCGGGCCGGCCCGGCCTCGACCATGCCCCGCATGTAGTCGGCGAGCCCCGCCATGTCGAAGGCGCCGTGCTCCATGCCGACATTCATGTAGTCGGCCCAGGTCGCGGCGTCGGTGCGACCCTGCGCCTGGGTCAGCACATGGCCGCTGTGCGGGCCGTCGTAGTAGATCGCCTGGTCCTGGCCGAGCAGTTCGATGGCCCGGTTGATGCGCTCGTTCATGGCATGCTCCCCATGGTTGGCTGCCGTCCTGTCCGATTGCCGGCCGCATCCGCGCGAACGCCCGATGTCGCGGCCGAACGCCCCACGCTTCGATCCCATGTTCCGTCGACCGGGCCGGCGTCGTGCGTGGGAGCCTGTTCCGCCGGCTGGCGTCAAGGTTAGCGTGGGTTTGACATCGTCCGGCCGAGCGCCGCAACCTGCACCGCGCATGATCGATGGGAAGTGCCGCAATGAAATCCATCCTGCTCACCTTGGCCGCACTGTCCCTGGCGGCGCCGGCGCGGGCCGCCGATCTGAAGTCGGAGATAGAGGCCGCGAACCAGAAGTGGCTGGATGCCTACGGCAAGGGTGACGCCGCGGCATTGACCGCGCTGTATACCGACAAGGCAACCGTGCTGCCCCCCGGAACCGATATGGTGACGGGATCGGACGCCATCCTGAAGTTCTGGCAAGGCACGATGCAGAGCGGCCTGAAAATACAGTCCCTGCAACCCGTCTCCGTCACCCACATGGGTGTCGGCGCGCGGGAGATCGGCCGGGTCGTCGCGGAGGCGCCGAACGCGCGGAAGGAACCAACGAAGGTC
>NZ_JAFAVV010000032.1 GCF_019242285.1 Bradyrhizobium sp. | reverse complement strand
CAATTCGTTGATCCCATTCCTCACGGTGGGTGCCGTCGAGTTCGGATTTCTATTCGGCGGCGTCGTCATAATTGAGGACATCTTCCGCCTTCCCGGCGTCGGCTCCCTGGTGTTGGTGGGCATCATCAACCGGGATTATCCGGTACTGCTTGCGGCCGCGCTCACCATTACGGTCGTGGTTCTCCTAGCCAACATGTTGGTCGATATCCTTGGCGCCGGTCTTGATCCGCGGCAGGTCCGATCGAGGAACGGTTAATGACTGACGAGATGCTGAATCCACCGCTTTCCCGGCTCAAATCGAACCGGCGAGGCGCTAGTTTCCGGCGGCACGGCTTGCTCGCTATCGGCGGCTTTCTGGTCGCCCTTGTCTTCATTGCGGCGTTGCTTGCACCGGTGCTTGCCCCCTATTCGCCTTACGACCTCGATGTGCCGAGCATGCTGCAAGCGCCCAGTGCCGCGCATTGGCTCGGAACCGACGAACTCGGCCGCGACGTCCTCTCTCGCACGATCTACGCTGCGCAGATATCAGTTCAGGTGGCTCTCACCGCCGTCTGTGTCGGTCTCGTAGGAGGGACTTTGATTGGCGTCGTGGCAGCTTATTTCGGTGAGCTCGTTGACGCGCTGCTGATGCGACTGATGGAATTGCTATTCTCCTTTCCTGCCATCCTGCTCGCGATCATCCTAATGGCAAGCCTGGGAACGAGCATCCTCAATGCCATGATCGCGATCGGCATCATCTTCATTCCGGGTTTTGCCCGCCTCGCACGTGCTGCGACCAGGGATGTCCTTCGCCAGCAATACGTTGAAGCGGCGAGGGCGATTGGGATGAGCGATTTCAGGATCCTTGCGCGCGAGATATTGCCTAATGTTGCCGCTCCGCTTCTTGTCGAAGCGGCAGTAGCCTTTGCCTATGCGGTGCTCCTGGAATCCGCGTTAAGCTTTCTTGGTCTCGGCGCGCAGCCGCCCTACGCCTCGTGGGGCAACATGCTCAACACGGGTCGTGGCTTCCTGGCCCAGGCGCCCTGGCTTGGCATTGTGCCAGGCATGGCCCTGTTCATGTCTGTGTTGGGGTTTAATCTCGTGGGCGATGGTCTGCGCGATCTGCTCGATCCGCATCTTCGGGATTGAGATGCTGGAGACAGTTCCGACCCCGTCGGCCAGGCCGGCTGCGACGCTGGAGATCGAGGGTCTTACGATCGAGTTTCGGGCGCGCGGCCGCGTACAGAGGGTGGTCGACCGGGTAAACCTCCGAATCGCGCCCGGCGAAATCGTCGGCCTCATCGGCGAGTCCGGCAGCGGCAAGACGCTGACGGCGCTTTCGGTGCTTGGCCTGCTGCCGCGCGGTGCTCGAATCCGATCCGGCTTGATCAGACTCTCGGGAACGTCGCTGCTCGATTTGTCGGAGGACGAATGGCGCGCGATTCGGGGTGACCGCGTCGCCTTTATTCCGCAGGATGCGCTCAGGGCCTTGAATCCGGTGTTTCCGATTGGATTGCAAGTTGGCGAGCCACTGAACATCCACCGGGGAACGCCCTGGCAAATTGCCAAGCACAAGGCGATTGAACTGCTGCGATCGGTTCATCTGCGCGATGCCGAGGAGCGCGCCGAGGAGTATCCGCACCAGTTCTCCGGAGGCATGCAGCAGCGTGCCATGGTGGCCATGGGCCTCGCACTGGAGCCGCAGCTTCTGATCGCCGACGAACCGACGACCGCCCTCGACGTCACCGTCCAGGCGCAGGTCCTGAAGCTCCTGCGCGAGATTCGGGACGCACATGGCACCTCCATACTGTTTATCACGCATGACCTCGGCGTCGTGGCCGATTTGTGCGACCGGGTCTACGTCATGTACGCGGGGCTGGGGATCGAGGAAGGGTCGGTGGAACACATATTCTACCGGCCGAGCCACCCCTACACGCAGGCCCTTCTGCGGGCCACCCCAACGATCCGCGCGGTCGAAAAGGAACTTGTCTCCATTCCCGGGCAGATTCCATCGCCCGACAATCTGCCGACGGGCTGTCGCTTCGCCGATCGTTGTCCCGTGGCGTTCGAGCGTTGTGGCGAAGAGCCGCCACCCTTCCAGGTAGGCGGAGGTCATCTGGCGCGCTGCTGGCGTTGCGCGACGCCGCAATGACCGGGGCTCTCCTCGATGTAGCCAACGTCTCGAAAACCTTCGAGACCGGCCGCAGGTTGTGGTTGCGCCAGAGCTTCAAGGCCGTTGACCGCATCAGCCTCGAGGTCCGGCCCGGCGAGACCTTGGGAATTGTCGGCGAATCTGGGTCGGGCAAGTCGACGCTTCTGCGGATGATGCTGCGATTGATCCGGCCAACCGCGGGAATCATTCGCTTCGACGGGCGAGACATCTGGACGCTTTCGGGAGGCGAAATCCTCGCCTTGCGTCGCCAGATCCAGGCCGTGTTCCAGGATCCTGCCTCGTCCTTCAACCCACGGCACAGTATCGGCTCGCTTTTGTCAGCGCCGCTCGAAGTGCACGGGATCGGAACGCGGGAGAGCCGACGCAAAATGGTTGCCGATACGCTCGCGCTGGTCGGGCTAAATACCAGCTTGCTGGCGCGACACCCACACCAGCTGTCGGGTGGCCAGCGCCAGCGTGTCGCCATTGCGCGCGCCATCATTCTGCGTCCGTCTGTAGTGCTGGCAGACGAACCGACCTCCGCGCTGGATGTATCCGTACAGGCGCAGATTCTGAATGTTTTCAAGAAGACCAAGCGTGAACTCGGTCTGACCTACGTATTTGTTAGTCACAACCTTGCGGTGATCCGCTACGTCAGCGATCGGGTAGCAGTCATGCGGCGTGGTGCTGTCGTCGAGATGGGCGAGAGCGACGCAATCTTCGCCCGCCCTCAACATCCATATACGCGGGCGCTGCCCGACGCGGTGCCGGACCCCGATCTCGGCCGGCGCGGCCGGACAACGCAGGCATCGGGTGCTGCGCCGACCAGTGAATTGCATCAAGGAGAACGACGATGCTTGAAATGAACACGTTTTCGATTGCGGCGCGATGCGCGCGCAGCGGAATGTTCGGCGTCGCAGTCTCAACAGCAGTGCCCGGCGTTGGTGGCATCTGTCCTTGGGTGAAATCGGGAGTTGGCGCGGTCGCCACGCAATCGTGGGTGAATCCGTGCCTCGGCATCGACGGTTTGAAGCTGCTCGCTGAAGGCAAGAGCGCGCAGCAGGCGCTCGACGCCCTGATCGCCGCCGATCCGGGACGCGAGGTGCGTCAGCTCGGCCTAGTCGATTCGAGCGGCGCGAGCGCGGCGTTCAGCGGATCGCAGTGTACGCAATGGTACGGACATCGCACGGGTCCGAATTTTGCCGTCCAAGGCAACATGCTCGTGGGCGAGCCGACCGTCGCAGCGATGGCCGAGGCGTTCGCGCGGACCGATGCCTTGCCCTTGGCCGAGCGGCTCGTCATTGTTCTCGAGGCCGGGCAGGCGGCGGGCGGCGACAAGCGCGGTCGCCAGTCGGCGGCCATTCTCGTGCACCATTCGCAGGACTATCCCTATCTCAGCCTGCGTGTCGATGAGCATGCCCATCCGGTCGCCGAGCTCCGCCGCGTCTTCGAGGTGGCCCGCTGCCAGCTCATTCCGTTCATAGACGGAATGCCAACGCGCGAAAATCCAATCGGCAATCTTCCCAAGTCTATCACCGACATGCTGATGGTTCCACCGCCATTTCGTCCAGGAGGCGGCGGAGCGGGACTGTAGCTTTCAGCTCATGTCACGGCTGCTCTGCGCCCATCGCGCCATCGCGACCCTGGCTGGCAAGCGGCCGTTCGCGCCCAGCGCCCATTTGTCGAAAATTTTTTTCCGAGCGGACCAATCACGAGAAGG
>NZ_JAFAVV010000019.1 GCF_019242285.1 Bradyrhizobium sp. | reverse complement strand
AAGACGCCGTTCTTCGGCGCGCTGGTCGACTATGCCGAGGAGGGCAACCAGCTCTGGACCTGTCCCGGGCACAATGGCGGCGTGTTCTACAGCCGCAGCCCGATCGGCCGGGTGTTCGTGGAGCATCTGGGCGAAGCCGTCTTCCGTGACGACCTCGACAACTCCGTGCTCGACCTCGGCGATCTCCTGACCCATGAGGGTCCGGCGCTGAAGGCGCAGCAGGAGGCGGCGAAAATCTTCGGGGCGGAGAAGACCTATTTCGTGCTCAACGGCACCTCGACCTCCAACAAGGTCGCGCTCGGCGCGCTTGTGACCGACGGCGACCTCGTGCTGTTCGACCGCAACAACCACAAGGCCGCCCATCACGGCGCGCTGATGCTGGCCGGCGGCGTCCCCGTCTACGTTCCGACGGTGCGGAACGCCTGGGGCCTGATCGGCCCGATGCGCTGGGAGGCACTCGATGAAGCGACGCTGCGCCAGGCCATCCGCAACCATCCGCTGGTGCAGGACGGCGAGGCCTGGCGCAGGCCGCGCCCCTTCCGCGTCGCAGTCGTCGAGCAGTGCACCTATGACGGCACCATCCACAACGCAGAGATGATCCTCAAAGCCATCGGCCATCTCTGCGACTACATCCTGTTCGATGAGGCCTGGGCCGGCTTCATGAAGTTCCACCCGCTCTATGCCGGACGTTTCGCGATGGGCCTTGCGAATCTTTCCGCCGAGTCGCCCGGCATCATCGCGACGCAATCGACCCACAAGCAGCTCGCGAGCTTCTCGCAGGCCTCGCAGATCCACATTCGGGACGACCACATCCGCGGCCAGAAGCGCCGGGTCGAGCACCGGCGCTTCAACGAGAGCTTCATGCAGCACGCCTCGACCTCGCCGTACTACCCGCTGTTCGCCTCGCTCGACGTCGGCGCGCAGATGATGAAAGGCCGCTCCGGCGAGGTGCTGTGGGACGACACGATCCGGCTCGGCATCGAGCTGCGCAAGAAGATCCGCGCCACCCGCCGCGAGTTCGAGGAGAAGGAGGCGCGCCCCGAACGCCGCTGGTTCTTCGAACCGTTCGTGCCGGATCGCGTCGCGCTGCCCGACGTCTCGCGCGACGGCGCCGTGCACGACGTCGCCTGGGAGACAATCTCGACCGACCTGCTCGCGACCGACCCGGCCTATTGGCAGCTTGCGCCAGGCGCAGCCTGGCACGGCTTCCCCAATCTGGCGGCCGGCTTCGCCATGACCGACCCGAACAAGCTGACCCTGCTCACGCCGGGCTTCGATCCCGCAACCGGCTTCTATGCCGAACACGGCATTCCCGCCCCCGTGGTCGCGCAGTACCTGCGCGAGAACCGCATCGTCGCCGAGAAGAACGACCTCAATTCCCTTCTCTTCCTCCTCACTCCCGGCGTCGAGGCCAGCAAGGCCGGCACGCTGATAAGCGGCCTTCTCGCGTTCAAGAAGCTGCACGACGACAACGTGCCACTGGAAGAGGCGATCCCCGAATTCCATCGCCGCCGTGCGGCGCGCTACGCCAAGGTGCGCCTGCGCGACCTCTGCGCCGACATGCACCGCTTCTTCCGCGAGGCCGACGTCCGCGCGCTGCAGGCCAGGCAGTTCCTGCCCGAGCACCTGCCGGAGATCGCGATGTCGCCGCGCGACGCCCAGCGCCATCTCGTGCGCAACGACGTCGACTACCTGCCGATCGACGCGATCAAGGGCCGCATCGCCACCACGCCCTTCGTGGTATATCCGCCCGGCATCGCCTCGATCGTGCCGGGCGAGCGGTTGACCGCGCGGGCGCAGCCGATGATCGATTACCTGAAGATGTTCGAGCGCTGCTTCAACGCCTTCCCCGGCTTCGACGTCGAGATCCAGGGCGTCTACAAGGAGAGCGACGCATCGGGCGGCATCCGGCTGCATACCTATGTGGTGGCCGAATGAATTCGCCGACGCCTGCCATGAACGAGAAATCGCCGGTGCTCGTTCGCCCCACGCGCGACGGCGACGTCGACGCGATGCTCGCGATCTACCGGCGCCACATCCGCCGCGGGGTCGAGGACGGCGTCGAGGACAACGGCGTCCCCGAACCGAACGATCTGCGCGAGCGCCGCAGGAACCTGCGGCATCACCGCCTGCCGCACCTGGTCGCGACCCGCGGCGGCGAGGTCGTCGGCTATGCCTATGTCGTACTGTTCCGCAAGCGCCCGGCCTATCGCTACGCGGTCAAGCACTCGATCTATGTGCATCACGAGCATCTCGGCCGCGGCGTCGGACGATTGCTGATGCAGGCACTGATCGACACCTGCGCCGCCGCGGGGTTCCGGCAGATGATCGGCTATATCGACGCCGACAATGCAGCCTCGCTCGCGATCCACGAAAAGTTCGGCTTCGCGCGGGTCGGCCTGCTGCCGGGCGTCGCCTACCGCAACGGCCGCTGGTGCGACACCGTGATGGTGCAGCGCTCGCTGGGGGTCGGCGCAAGGCAGGCGCCGATGTCTTTTGGGATTCCCTCTCGCTGAGACACGGTTCGACGAACGCCCTCACCGTTTCTTGCGCGACAGGAAGCTCTTGACGGCGGCGAGGACCGAGGGCGAGCGGATCCGTTCGGCGAACAGATGCTCCTCCTGGCCCATCCGGCGCAGCAGGTCCTCGGTCGGCGGCTTCAACAGCTTCCTCGAGATCGCCACCGCCTCCGGCGACAGCGCGCAGATTTCCCGCGCCGCCTTCTGGGCCTCGACGATGGCGTGTCCGGGCGGCACCACGACGTTGACGAGGCCCGCGCTGCGCGCCTCCTCGGCACTCATCGCCCGGCCCATCACCAACAGCGAGAACGCGCGCTGATACCCGGCAATCCGCGGCAGCAGCAGGCTGGAGGCGCCTTCGGGGCCGAGGCCATATTGAATGAGCGGCGAGAAGAACGACGCCGTGGTGCCGGCGATCACATAGTCGCAATGCAGCACCATGGTGGTGCCCATGCCGGCGGCGACACCGTCCACCGCCGCGATGATCGGCTTCTTGTTGTTGACCAGCGCCCGCAGGAAGATGATCGAGCCGCGCGGCCGCGCGGGGTCGCGCGGCGCCTCGCTCTCATTGACGAAATCGCTCACATCGTCGCCGGAGGTGAACACGCCGGAGCGCCCGGTCAGGATCAGGCAGCGGATCGCGGGATCGGACTGTGCCGAATTGATCGCCTCGCTCATGGCGAGAAACATCTCGTGCGAGATCGCGTTCTTCTTCTCGGGCCGCCGCATCGTGATGGTGCGGGTGGCGTCGTCGTCTGCGATGATGATCGGCCCAGGCATGGCACTTTCCCCAGACTGCCTGCGGGCAGCCCTCAGCCATCAAATTGCGATGACCAGCCCCGTTCAGCAACCCCAAAGGGCGGCTGCGGCGGACAAAAGCGTTGATCAATTGCGACACACCGGGAACGGCCCGCCCGCATCGGCAGGTTGACGCGTTCGGTACCACCCTATTGCCCCGACGGCGTGCGCAGGCCGTGCCAGGCGTCCCGGACCTGGTGGTAGTGAACATCGGCCGAATAGTCGGGCGTGTTGAGGTTGAGCGTATGCACGTCCAGCCGGCCGATTGCGCTCAGGAGCGTGTAGGAGGCGATGACGCGGTCCCGCTGCGCCGTGATCTGACGAGTGCGCGCATTGGTCAGGTCCTGCTGGGCATTGAGGACGTCGATGGTGGTGCGCTGGCCGCCCTGGGCCTCCTTGCGCACCCCCTGCAGCGCCAGTTCCGCCGCGTGCACCTCCGACTCGGCCGCCGTCAACGCGACCTTGGTTCCCTCATTGGCGACCCAGGCGCTGATGACGGCGGTACGCGACTGGTTGCGGACCTGATCCAGCACCAGGCGGCTCTGTGAATAGACCTCCTTGGCCTGGCGGGTCTGCGAGGCGGCCATGCCCCCATCGTAGATCGGCACGCTCATCTGTCCGAGCACCGAGGCCTGATCCTGCGCGGCGGTGGTGAGGCTCGAATCGGTCTGCACCGAGCGGCTGGCGCCGGCCTGCACCGACACCGTGGGCAGCAGGTTGCTCTCCGCCAGTTTGATCGAGGTCTGCGCGACGTCGACGTCGTAGCCGGCGCCCAGCACCGCCGGATGCTCATGGTTGGCGGCGTCCACCGCGGCCATCTGGGTCGTTGGCGAGAGCCGGTCGACCGGGCTCGCCGGGGTCAATTGGCCCGCCGCCTCGCCGATCACCTGGTGATAGACCTCCCGGCTGATCGCCAGCGCGACCTGCGCCGCATTGAGATCGGCCAGTCCGCGGCTGACGCGGGACTCGGCCTGCGCGGTGTCGGTCGGCGTGACGTCGCCGGCATCCAGCCGCTTCTTCGTCGTCGCCTGGATCTCGCGCAGCACCTGCACATTGGTGCGCTGCGCCTCGTAGAGCGCGATATTCGCCACCACGTTCATGTAGGCGGTCACGCTGTCGAGCAGCACGCCCTGCTCGACATTGCGCAGAGCCTCGCGCCCCGATTTCACCTGGAACTCGGCGACGCGCACACTGTTGGCCGTCTTGTAGCCGTTGAACAGCGTCTGCGTGACGGTGAAGCCGATGGTCCAGGGCCGCAAGGTCGCGGTCTGGATCGTGTTGTCGGGCAAGAGATTGCGCACGGCCTGCAATCCGGCGCCGAGGCTTGCGACGATCTGCGGCCGATAACCGGACAATGCCTGCGGCACGTTCTCATCCGTGCCGCGCTGCCGCGCGCGCTCGGCGTTGAGCTGCGGATTGTTCTGGTAGGTCTTCACCAGCGCGTCCTGCAGGGTCTCGCCGGCGCGGGACGATGCGGGCATCACGATACCGAGGACGAGAAGCGCGCAACCGACCTGCGCCGTCCGCCGGCGGGACCGCGGCGGACTTGCGTTAGTGTCTGTGCACGACAACGCAACCATCCGTCCGGCTCATCATTCCGCTGACGCCAGGCGCCCGTCCGGGACAAAGCCCGGCCGGCTCCGGCGCGAGAACATCGAAATCAGCGCCGGCAAGGTCAAGAGGATCACGACCGGCGCGAGCATCATGCCTGCCACCACCACGACCGCCAGCGGTTTTTGCACCTGCGACCCAATTCCGGTGGACAAGGCCGCAGGCAGCAGGCCGACCCCCGCGACCACGCAGGTCATCAGCACCGGACGCAACTGCAACTCACCGGTGCGCTGGATCGCGGCCGCTCGGTCCAGGCCTTCGTCGATGAGCTGGTTGTACTGCGAGAGAATGATGATGCCGTCCATCACCGAGATACCGAACAGCGCGATGAAGCCGATGGCGGCCGAGACCGAGAACGGGATGCCGGTCACGACCAGGCCTACGATGCCGCCGAACACCGCCATCGGGATCACGCTCATGGTCAGCACGGTGTCGATCACCGAGCCGAAGTTGAACCAGATCAGCGTCGCGATCAGCATCAGGCTGATGGGCACCACCACCGACAGCCGCTTGATCGCGTCCTGCAGATTGCCGAACTCGCCGACCCATTCGATGTGCGAGCCCGGCGGCAGTTGCACCTGCGCCGCGATCTTGTCCTGGGCCTCCTGGATGGCGCCGCCGAGATCGCGCTCGCGCACCGAGAACTTGATCGGCAGATAGCGCTCCTGCTGCTCGCGATAGATATAGGCCGCACCGGACACGAGCTTGATGGAGGCGACCTCGCTGAGCGGAACCTGGGTCACGCCGTTCGGGCCCTGCGCGCCGACCCGCAGGTTCTGGATCGCCTCCGCGCTCTTGCGGTATTGCGGCGCCAGCCGCACGATGATCGGGAAATGCCGGTCGCTGCCCGGCTCGTAGAGGTCGCCGGCGCTGTCGCCGCCGATCGCGGTGCGAATCGTGGTGTTGATGTCGCCGGGCGACAGCCCGTAGCGCGCGGCGCGCGCCCGGTCGATCTCGATCTGGATGGTGGGCTGGCCGAGCGAGGTGAACACGGCGAGGTCGGTGATGCCCTGCACCGTCGCCAGCACCGACTTGATCTGGTTGGCGGTGGTGGTGAGCGCCTGCAGGTCGTTGCCGTAGAGCTTGATCGAGTTCTCGCCCTTGACCCCGGACACCGCCTCCGAGACGTTGTCCTGCAGATATTGCGAGAAGTTGAACTCCACGCCGGGAAACTTCTCCTGCAACTGCGCCAGCAGTTTTGCAGTCAACTCGTCCTTGTCCTCGCCGCTCGGCCATTGCTTGGCCGGCTTCAGCGGCGCGAAGAACTCGGCATTGAAGAAGCCCGCCGCATCGGTGCCGTCGTCGGGCCGGCCGTGCTGCGACACCACCGACTCGACCTCCGGCCGGGCTGCGATCAGTTTGCGCATCTCGTTGACGTAGGAGTTGCCCTCCTGCAGCGAGATGGTCGAGGGCAGCGTGGCGCGGATCCACAGATTGCCCTCCTCGAGCTTGGGCAGGAATTCCAGCCCGAGCAGCCGCACCGCCAGCACCGTCAGCACGATCAGCACGCCCGCGCCGACCAGCACCAGCCGCTGGCTTCGCAGCGAACGCGCCAGCACCGGCCGGTAGAGGCGATGCAGAAGCCGCATCAGGAAGGTCTCGGTTTCCTGCACATGCGCCGGCAGGATGATGGCGGAGAGCGCCGGCGACACCGTGAAGGTCGCGAGCAGCCCGCCCGCCAGCGCATAGGCATAGGTCCGCGCCATCGGGCTGAAGATGTTGCCTTCGACGCCGCTGAGCGTGAACAGCGGGATGAAGGCCGCGATGATGATCGCCGCGGCGAAGAAGATCGACCGTGACACGTCGGCGGCCGCGGTGAGGATGGCGTGGTGCTTCATCGCCATGATCGTCCGCGGCGAGATCGACGCCTGCTCGTCTTCCGACAGCGGCTCGGTGTGCGACAGGCGGCGGAAGATCGCCTCCACCATGATCACGGTCGCATCCACGATCAGACCGAAATCGATGGCGCCGACCGACAGCAGGTTGGCGGACTCGCCGCGCAGCACCAGGATGCTGACGGCGAAGAACAGCGCGAACGGGATGGTCGCGCCGACGATCAGCGCGCTCCTGAGATCGCCGAGGAAGATCCATTGCAACAGCACGATCAGCGTGATGCCGACGACCATGTTCTCCAGCACCGTTCTCGTCGTGGTCTGGATCAGGTCCTTGCGGTCGTAGATGCGCTCGATATGCACGCCGGGCGGCAGGATGGTCGAATTGTTGATCTGCTCGACCAGCTTCTCCACCCGCTCGATGGTCGGCGAGCTCTGCTCGCCGCGCCGCATCAAGACGATGCCCTGCACGATGTCGTCGTCCTGGTTCTGGCCGGCGATGCCGAGCCGCGGCTGCTCGCCGACCGAAACGGCGGCGACGTCCTTGACCAGCACCGGCGTGCCGTTGGTCGAGGCGATCATGGTGCTGGCGAGGCTGTCGATCGAGCGGATCAGGCCGACGCCGCGCACGACCGCCGATTGCGGGCCGATGTTGACGGTGTTGCCGCCGACATTGATGTTGGAGTTGCTCACCGCCTGCAGGAGCTGGGGCAGCGTCAGGCCGTTGGCCACCAGCTTGTTGAAGTCGACCTGCAGCTCATAGGTCTTGGTGCGACCGCCCCATCCGGTCACGTCGATGACGCCGGGCACAGTGCGGAAACGCCGTTGCAGCACCCAGTCCTGCAGGGTCTTCAGATCCAGCACCGAATAGTTCGGCGGCCCGACCAGCCGGTAACGATAGATCTCGCCGATCGGGCTGAGCGGCGAGATCTGCGGCTGGGCGTTGTTCAAGAGCGGGGCGAGCTGCGACAGGCGGTTCAGCACCTGCTGCAGGGCCTGGTCGTAGGTGAAGTCGAACGAGAACTGCAATTTGACGTCGGACAGGCCGTAGAGCGAGATGGTCCGGATCACGTTGAGGTTCTTGATGCCGGCGACCTGGGTCTCCAGCGGGATCGTGATGTAGCGCTCGATCTCCTCGGCCGACAGCCCCGGCGACTGGGTCACGATGTCGACCATCGGCGGGGTCGGATCGGGATAGGCCTCGATATTGAGCTGCTTGAACGCGATCAGCCCGCCGGCGAACACGGCGACGAACAGGCCGACCATCAGATAGCGGCGGTGAACGGCTAGGGCGACAAGGCGATCCATTCAAACGAGGTCTTTCACACCGGCTTCGTCATGCCCGGCCTTGTGCGGGCATCCACGTCTCGTTTCGTGCATCAAGACATGGAGGGCCGGGCCTAGCCCGACCATGACGGTAAAGGTTTTTGCGGTCGCGAAGATGACCTAGCTCCCCGAGGCTGCGCGGTCGATGAACAGGCTGCCTTTGGTGACGATCTGTTCGCCCGGTTTGAGATTGCCGATCACCTCCACCAGATTGCCGTTGGTCAGCCCGGTCTTGATCTGGCGAAGCTCGATCGACTTGTCGTCATGGGCGACCCATAGCCGGACCTGATCGCCTTCATAGATCAGGGCCTGCTTCGGCACCGCGATCGCGGGATGGTCGCTCGCCGAATAGATCGTG
>NZ_JAFAVV010000016.1 GCF_019242285.1 Bradyrhizobium sp. | reverse complement strand
GCTGACGGACGCGTTGATCTTGATGTTGTTGAGGGCACGCAATGCCAGCGTGCCCGGCTCGTTGCCGTGCGTCGTCCTGAAATAGAGGGTCGTATTGCCCGACGAATCGTCGGTGCCGGCGCCGAGATTCCAGTTGCTCGCGACGGTGATGTTGCCGCCGTTGATCGAGGCACTGGGATTGACGAGATCGATCTCGGGGCGCACGTGGATATTGGAGCCCGACGCGGAACCTACAAGACTGAAATTCTCGATGAACAACGGCAGCGTGCCGCTTGCCGTGCCATTGGGGTCGACGCTGCCATAGAAGCCGGTGTGATCCGGGTTCGGGGACGTGACCGTGAAAATCTGCCCGGTCGACAGCGGCGATTGCGGCGTGGGAGCCAGGATCGCCTTGCCATTCTGATCCTTGCCCGGCAGCGCATTGCCCTTGTCGTCGAACCATCCGGCGGGATCGATGATGCCGTCGAAATGCGTCTTGCCGGTCGTGCCGCCGGCATCCGTCGTGCTCCACACCGCATAGGCGTTGATCACGACGCCCTTGCCGATCGCATGGCCGCCCGCATCCGCGACGCCGGCTACGGCCGCACGGAAGTCGATGTTGACGGAGTTGACGGTGTCGGTCTTGTCGGAAAGAAGCGGCGCACGAAGGTCGATTTCGCCGCCGGAATTATCGATGTTCGGCCCGCCCAGGCCGCCGCTGACGTCGAGCAGCGCGCCGTCGACGACGATGGCGCCCGAGGCATGGACCGTCCGCGCACCATCGCTGGTCGTGATCGTCTGGGCCGCCGCGACATGCTCATAGCCATAGGTCGGGTTGAGCTTGCCGTTGGGGGTGCCTGTGGTGCCGAGCGTGATGGTGCCACCTGTCTGCACCATGGTGGACGCGCCTTTGGCATAGGCGGGATCGGCCGGGTCATCGGCCTGGTAGCGCGCCAGCAGCCGCGCGCTGGGCCCCACATAGACGCCGCCGATGACGTCGGTGTACGAGACGCCGTCCACGTCCTTCACGGTCGAGGCCACGCCGGCGCCGTAGAGCGCGATCCGGCCGCCGCTCGGTCCGCTGGCGTCGATGGTGCCGTCGACGATCACGCTGCCATTGTTGGCGACCAGCAGCACGCTGCCGGAAGTGAGGGTCATGCCGGCATCGATGACGATGTCGCCGCTGCCGATCCGCAGGGCAAAGCTGCCGGTGAATTCGCTCGCCGGGATCGGGCCGAAGACCGTCCCGCCGGTCGTCAGCGAGAAATTGCCGCCGAGATCCTTGAAGGCAGCACGTCCGTTCATGACGCCATCGAGCGTCGCATTGCGGGCCGCGAGGATCGACAATGATCCGGCATAGCCGAAGCCTGCCGCGGAGACGTCGACCACCGCGTCCTGCCCGATCACGACATTGCCGGTCGTCGACGTGAGCCGGACGTTGCCGGCGGGTGCGTCGTCGATGAGGTCGAGAATGGCGATCTGCGAGCCCGCGGCGTTGATCACCGCTCCCGCGCCGAGCACGACATCGCCCTGGGTCGCGGTCAGGCTGACATTGCCCGACAGCGCCTGGATGGTCACGGTGTCCGTGATGGTGCCGGCGGTGACGGCAAGCGCGCCGCCGATATTGCTGGCGGCGAGCGCCGGCGGCGTGCTGCCGGGCGTCGCAGCCATCGTGATCCGGCCCGGCGCCGACAAGGATTGCGACGCGCCGCTGTTGACCACGATCGCCGGCGCGGTGAGATGCACGTTGGGACCGGAGAACGTGATCGTGGGCACGCTGGTATAACCCGAGCCGTCCGCGCCCAGCGTGATCCCGGTGATGACGCCGCCGGATACGGCCGCCGTCGCGGTGGCGCCGGTGCCGCCGCCGCCGGAGATCGTGATGGTGGTCGCAATGCCATAGCCGTCGCCGCCCTTGGTGACGCCGATGCCGACGATGCCCAGCGAGGCGCTGAGGGTTGCGCCGCTGCCGCTCGCGCTCGCGACGCTGACCGCGGTGATCGGCCCGGTGAAACCGCGGCCCGTGCTCGTGATCGTGACGCCGGTGATGGCTCCGTTGGCATCGACGGTCACCGTGCCCGAAAAGCCGGTACCGTCGGGTCCGGTCACCGTTACCACTTCGCCGTTCCGATAGCCGGAGCCGCCCGCAGTCACCGCGAGCTGGGTGACTCCAAGCGAAGCGGTCGCGGCCGCGACCGGTCCGGTGTCCAGGCTGCCGGCACCGCTGAAGGCGATCGACTGCCCGGCGTTGAGATAGATTTCGCTGAAGCCGGCCAGACTTTTCGACCCCGTGTCCTCGGTGATCGTGCCGGTGGCGGCAAGCGTGAGCGTCCCCGCCCCCGTGCTCTTCCCGATGCCGGTGGCGCCGCGGCTGTTGGCGAGATCGATGTTGGTGGCGTTGATCGTGGTGTCGCCGCCCTGGCCGTAGAGTCCCGCGCCGTCGAAGGTCAACGTCCCGATCGGATGATCGGCGTCGCCGATCGTGAGCCGCCCGCCCGGCCCGCCGTCGAACAGATTGATCACCGTGGCGCTGCGCAGCGTGACCGACACCGCATCGGCGAAGTTCGCGAGCACCGCTGCGCTCAGCACGACACCGGAATTGCCGCCGCCGATGTTGATCACCGAGCCTGCGACGTCGTAGTTCGCCGCTTTCAGCACGGCATTGGCGGAAAGCGTGCCGCTGCCGCTGGTGTCGAGCGTGAGCGCATTGCCGCCGTCGATGACGGCGTCCTGGACCGTGAGCTGCCCGAGCGCCGTCTTGCTGACCGGCGGCGTTGCCGTGGGACTCGTATCGGGGGGACTATAGAGACCGGGCACGAAAAAGCGCTTCACGTTCACCGCCCTTCCGTTGGAGACGCGCAACAGCGCGCCGTCGCCGGTCACGCCCGCGGTGTAGCCGGTCAGACTGCCGGTGCCATTGAACTGCGCGACGGGATCGGCGCCGATGGTGATGTCGCGGTCCGTGCCTTTGGGCACGCTGCCGATCGCGCCGATGTAGCTGCCGGCATCGACCGTGAGCCCGTGCACGCTCGGGCTCGCGCTGGTCGGTGCGACCGTCACGAGCAGCAGTTCAGGCCCGGTGAGCCGATGCGCCGCGTCGGTCCTGACCTCGAGATTGAGCGCGCTGGGCGTGACGGTCTCGGTCCCATCGGACGCGACCTTGGCGGTGCCACCGATCAGCACGGTGGCGGCGTCGAGCCCGCTGATCTGGTCGGCATCGAGCACGAGATAGTTCGCCTGGCCGGTGCAGCCGGGCGCGCTGCCGATCTTGCAGTCAGCCAGTGGCTCGTCGCGGTCCTTGGCCAGGATCAGGATGTTGGCGCCGCTGATCTGGACCTGGCCGCCGCCGCCGACGAGGCCCGGTGCGAGATCGCTGGTGCCCGGTCCGAACAGGTTGGTGCCAGCGAGGCTGAGCGAATTGGTCGCGCCCAATACCAGCACGCCGCCATCGATCGGCAGCGGCGGCGGGTTCCGTCCGGCGGATTTGGCCTGATCGCTGAAGAACTGCGTTCCCGAGGTAACGTCGATCCGCGAATATTTCGACCACACCGCCTGCGACTGGAGCTGGAACAGCGCCGATTGCGACGACTGCGCGCCGGTCAGCGCGTTGCCGATCTTGCCGACGACATATTGCGAGCCGTCGGCGCCGGTCGAGCCCGTCGCGGATGGATTGACGTTGCTCGCCACCTGCACGACGCGGTAGGCGCCGGGCAAGGTCGCATACATGCCGGGCATCAGAACATAGGTCCCGGGGGCAATGCCGCTTCCTGCGCCGATCGTGACCGTCTGGCCCGGCTTGATCGCGTTGGGGAACGGCACTTGATTGCCGCCGCTGCTGCTCACGCCATTCGGCAGCAGCAGGCCGGAAAAATAGGGATTGTTGGCGAAGGTCGGATCGTAGGCCGCGACCTTGGCCTCGTAGCTCGGCACCAGCGCGTAGACCTGCCGCCCGTCGGCATAGGTCGGCGTCATGATCCCGGTCGTGAGGTTCTGCTGATAGGTGGTCAGCGCATTGCGGGTGCCGCCGGTGCCGGCAACGAACTCGGTGGCGTAGATGTCGCCGCCGCCGCTGAGGTCGAGCACGGCGCCCTGGCTCGTCGTGACATTGGCGCCGTTCAGGCTGATCGATTTCGCTGGCGGCGCGTTGATGGCGGTGCCTACATTCCAGGTCGAGTCATCCACCGTAGTGCCATCGGGAATGACGAGCCCGGCGGCCGAGACCGAGGTCAGGCTGCCCGGGCCAAGGATCACGGTCTGGGTCGGCACGACCTTGCCGACCAGATCCGCCGCGAACGGAGTGATGACCGATGGAATCGCGCTGCTGTCCTGCATGCCGACGATGATCTGGCCGAGCGGTGCCCATAACGTGCCGTTCTGCAGAATGGTCTGCGCGCTCAGCAGGACCTCGCCGCCGGCCGACAGCGGCGCCACCGGCGTGCCGTTCTGCTCGATCCGGATGGTGCTGGCGGACGAAAGCGTGCCGGTCGACATCAGCAGGAAATCGGTGTTGCTGACCGGATAGACCTCGGCCGCGCGCAGCGTCAGATTGCCCGGCACCGCCAGCAGGCCGGCGTAGGCCGTTTGCGCGTTGGCGACGCCGAT
The DNA here is from genome assembly GCF_019242285.1 of Bradyrhizobium sp. Taxonomy (GTDB): domain Bacteria; phylum Pseudomonadota; class Alphaproteobacteria; order Rhizobiales; family Xanthobacteraceae; genus Bradyrhizobium. The sequence continues at coordinate 38,947 of NZ_JAFAVV010000016.1, read as the reverse complement.
GATGAGGCCGTCATTGTTAGGCAGCAGCCGGATCGCGCCGCTGCTGGTGAGATTGACATTGACGGCGTCGTCGATCGCAATGGCCCGCTCGAGATCGATCCATTGCGCGGAGATATTCAGGGTGCCGTCGGCGAGCTTGGGCGTGCCGAGAGTTCCGCCGCTGGTCTTGCCGGCGATCCAGACATAGCCGGCGTCCAGGTTCACGATGGTGGAGCCGATAGCGGGAATGCACGTCGCGCCGCAACTGGGTGGCGTGAAGGTGAAGCCGCTCGGGGCGATGCTGGCGCCCGGCGGCAACAGCATGCTGCTCGCCGGCAGCAGCGTGAGGTGGCTCGCCGCCAGCGTGAGCGCGCCGGGCACGGTGACGGTGAGCGAACCGTTGAACGCGATGGTGCCGCTGGCGTTCAACGTGACCGAGTCGAAGCCGCTGTCGCTCAGCGTATCGGCGCCGATGAAGGCGCCGGTTGGCGTCGTCGCCCCCATCGCCGGCATGTGAGCGGCAACGACGCCTGCGGGCTCGACGACGATGGTGCTGGGCGCCGGCAAGTTTCCGCTCGGGAACAGGGTCGTGGAGCCCACCACGATGAACTGCCCCATGGTCAGGATGCCGCCGGAAGCTTCCGGCGCTCCGCCCGCCGCATCGACGGTGCCGGCGAAGTAGACGTTGCCGCCGAGCTGCAGAACGCCGCCATTGCTCCAGGCCGCCTGCCCAACCAGGCGCGGCCCCGTGCCCAATCCCATCACCGGCAGCTCGATCAGATGGCTCGCCGCCGACACCGCCCCGCCCGAAAGATCGAGCTCGGCTCCGGGCTCGACCAGCACGACACCCTTGGTCACCGAGGTTGTCGACAGCGTGATGGTGCCACCGTCGAGCACGCTGCCGGTGGAATAATTCGTGACGCGCGGATTGGGCAGAAACGTTCCGCTGACGTCGAGCACGGCGGTCGAGGCGATGTCGACCGAGCCGCCGACCACGTTGATGGTCCCTGCCGGCGCAACGACGCTGCCGAGCACCTGCACCGTGCCGCCGCTGAGGCTGACGACAGCCTGTGGATCGGTGATGATGCTGGCGCCGCGATCGAGCAGAACCTCATTGAAGCTGGACGTCAACGACAGGCTCGCCGGCTTGCGCAGGCCGTCGGGCAGCAGCCCGACCCGGTCGAAGCGACCCACCAGGGTGCCGGTCGGGATCAGCGGGGCATTGTCGGGAATGAGGTCGTTGGTCTGCTGCGGCGCGACCTGGGTACCCGCCGTGACTGTCGTGCCGGTCGCCGTGTCCGTCAGGCTGTATTGCGAGAAGCCGCCGATGAAGAACGAGGGCGGCAGGACCAGGAGTCCGGCCTTGGCATCCGAGATCGCAATGTCCTCCAGCGGCACGCCGGCCTGTGCAGCGTCGGCGGTGGCGACCGCGCCGGACAGATACGAGGTGACCTGCTTCGCGGCACCATCGACCAGGATGCCCGGCGCCTGCAGCGTCAGCGTGCCGCCGCCGTCGAACCCACCGGCATAGATGGCGCCGCCGAGCACGACATTCGCCTGGTTGAAGACGCCCGAGCTCGGCGTCGTGTTGTAGGCGTTGCCGCCTTCCGGGGTATGGCCGAGCAGGATCACATAGGGAGTCAGCGAGAGGCTGCCGCCCTTGCCGACAGGCAGGCCGTCGGCGCCGATCTTGAGCTTGCCGTTCGAACCGACATAGCCGCCGCCGGAGACGTCGACGATGCTGCCGGGCGACAACACGATGCTCTGCGTGACGTCGGTGAAGATGCCCTTGCCGCTGGGGGGTCCATTGCTGGCTTCGATGGTGGAAATGCTGACGGTGCCACCATCGAGGAAGGCCTGGCCGAACATCTGGTCCGGCGACAGGCGGCTGTCGTTGATCCACAGCCCGTGCACGTCGAGCACCGCATCGGGCCCGATCACCACGGCCGGCGTCGGCGGCGCCTCCGGATGCGACTTGTCATCATAGGTGAAGCCGGTGAGGCTGATCTTGCCGGCCGGCGCACTGATCACGCCGCCGATGGTCCCGACATTGTCGAGCGTGACGCTGCCGCCGGGGCGCACGATCAGCGCGGCATCGGCGCTCATGTCGAGTTCACGCGCGCCCGTGATCGAAATCGAGTTGAAGCCGACCTGCGACAAGCCGTCGGAGAAGATCGGGAAGACATTCTTGGCCAGCACCGGCGACCAGGACGAGGCGGTGGCGAAGCTGAAACCCCCGGCAATCAGCCCATAAGGATCGGAGCCCGCGTCCGCCAGCGGCTCCAGCCGGACGCTGTAGCCGAACCCGCCCCCCGTGGCGAAGCTGACGTTCAGGGAGGCGCCCATGGGGATCTGGTCGGAGGCCCCGAGATTCGATGAGCCGGCCAGCGCACGCTGACGCTCACCGACCACCACGTCGGCGACGAGGTCCGAGCCGGACAGGATCGGCACCTGTGCCGTCACGCCGATGCTGCCGGCATTGGCGCCGGCGATGTAGCCCTGCTCGAAATGCCCACCGCCGATCACGGGGCTGGAGAAAACCTCGGTGACGTCGATCCCCTGCTTCGGATTGTTCCAATGCGCATGCGCCACGGTGAACTGGCCGGCGATGCCGATGATGGGGATGTTCGGATTGGCGTTGCCGATGGCGTAGATGCGCCCGTCGGCGCCGACCAGGCGCGTCGTGCTGATCGTGCCGCCCCGATACTGCACATAGCCGCCCGAGACGTTGATCGAAGCGCCGGCCTGCTGGATGAAATTCTGCGCCGAAGTCGTGAAGTTGCCGCCGACCGTGAGCAACTGGTCGATCGCCTCGGGGATCAGCCCGGCATAGCCCGCCGCATCCAGGAGCGGCGAGCCGATCCATTGCAGGCCATCGGCGCGGGTGCCGGCCAGCCGCGCGTCGATGGTCACGGTATGGCTGATCAGAGCCGCGGCGAGCGGCGTGTCGGCCACCTCGGCCTGGGTGATGAGAATGCTGACGTCGTTGACCGACATCGGCAGCACGACGCCGGCGAGGCCGGACAGGTCGATGCTGCTGCCCGGCTCGAGCAGCACCGTGCTGCCGACGTTTGCGGCGCTGATCGTGAGCGCGGCGCTCGGCGCCTTGATCAGCGCGCCGCCAAGGCCCGCGCCAAAGCCCTCGATGTCGACATTGCCGCCTGCCTGGAGGGTGATCTTCGGCTGCAACACGCTCTGGAAATACGGAGCGCTGGTGCTCGCGCCATTGACCGTGACGCTCGAATTGGCAGTCGCGGTCGGCAGCGTGCCGCTGCTCTCGTCCGGCAGGATCGCGGTGATGCTGTCGGGACCGAGCACGATGTCGCCGCCATTGCCACTGGTCGAGACGGTGCTCAGCAGGATCGAAGCGGTACGCGTGGTGCTGGTGGTGGCGGAGATGCCGCCGAGCTGGCTGATGCGGCCGCCCGCCAGCGTCACCGCGCCATCGCCGGACAGCAGCAACGCGTTCGTGGCATTGCTCACCGCGGTGCCATTCTGCATGATCGTCTGAAAGGCGGTCTGCGTCCCGACCGCGCCCGGTGCCGGCGCGGCCAGGCCGATTCCCTTGCCCGCGGCCAGAATGATCTGGCCGTTCTGGGTCATGATCGTGCCCGCATTGGTGACGCCGCCGGCGCCGAGCAGCGCCACGAAGCCGCCGTCGCCGGTCGGGGTCAGCCTCGCGCTGGTGTCGATCACCGCGCCGGGCTCGACGGTGACGGTGCCGGTGGTTCCGGCAAACACCGCGCCCGAGCCTCTCATATTCGGATCTCCCAGCGTCGAGAGTGCGGCCGAGAACAAACCGTTCTGCATATAGAGCTGATAATTATTCGCGCTGTAGGTCGGCGTCAGGTCGAGCGTCGAGGCGATCAGCGTGTGCACGTCGACCTGGCTGGCGCCGCCGAAGATGATGCCGTTCTGGTTGATCAGCAGCACCTCGCCGTCGGCCTTGATCCGCCCGAGGATCTGGCTCGGCACGTTGCTTGCCGTGATCCTGTTCAGTGCGACCCAACTCGCATTGCCCTGCTGGTCGAAGGTGAGCGTGGTGTTGCGGCCGATGTTGAAGGACTGCCAGTACAGCAGCGCCTGGGCCTGGGTCTGCTGCACGGTGACGTTGTTCTGGCCGTCGCTCATCGTCTGTACCGGCGTGTTGGCGCCGATCCAGGTCGTGACCGGATTGGCGACGCCGGGCGCGGCAAGGCCGCTGTCTGGAACCAGGCCGCCCGCTCCTGCCGCGGACAACCCGTCCGGCACGTCACGCGTGCCGATCAGATGGTTCGGCCCGCCCAGCGCCGCCGCGCGCGCCGCGGCCTGCGCCGCCTGCATCGCCTTGATCACCGCCGCCGCGCGCGCCAGCGAAGCCTGGCTCTGCTGCGCGAGGATTGCCGCCTGCTGCGCTGCCGACAGCGCCGCATTGCTCGCCGCGGTCGCGGCCGACGTGCTCGCCGATGAGCCGACCGGATGGGCCGTCGCCGGCGACGAAGCTGCGTGGATCAGGCACGCCAAGGCACTGACGCCGGCCAGATAGCCGGCACGATTGGTGCGCCAGCGGATTTGGCGGGTGTTGTCGATGCGGGGCGCCGCTGCGCAATCGGTCATGAGAAAGCTTCCTTGGAATTGACGCGCGAAGCCGGTGCCGGCCCGACGCGCCGCGATCGAACGTTCGAAGAGGAGACGGTCTCTCGGCGGCGGACGTGAACAAGATTGTTTGTGAATGTTTCGTGACGCACGTTTCGTGACGCAGGCCGGCGGCGCCGCTCGCTAGCTCAGCAGCACGACGCCGCCCGGCAATGCGCGCGCACGCGCGCCGAAGGCATATTCGATCCACACCAGCACCTCGTCCATGCGGCGGATGCTGAAGCGGCCGTTGACCGGGTTCTTGGCCAGCGACCTGTTCATCAGGATCACGAGACCCGGACGATAGCGATTGATCTCCGCGATCACCTCAGAAAGCGGCGTCAGATGGAAGACGAGGAACCCGTCATGCCAGGCCGCGGCTTCGAGGGGATCGATGACGGTCGCGGGCTGCAATCCCCCGGCGGAATCATAGCGAACCTGCCGGTTTGCACCGACCTTCGCCCGTCGTGTGCCGAGCTGCACCTCCAGCTCGCCCTCGAAACAGGTGACGCAGACCACGCCACCGGTGTTGCGCACGTCGAACCGGGCCCGCGTGGCGATGGCGCGGCCGGCGCCGGCCTCGACCTCCAGCATGCGCTGTGAGGTGGCAAAACCGGCCTCGCCTGCGATCAGCCTGATCTGGTCGCGATCTGGTGCGGCGGCGGGGACGGCGATGCTGGTTTGCGAATTCATCCGCACCGAGACATCGCCGGCGAGCAGGATGCGGCGCTGTTCGCCCGTCGCGGTCCGATAGTCCGCCGCGAGCTCGCTCAGCGACGGCCAAAGTCCGAGCGGCGGCCGCGCGGCGGCATAGCTCGCTGTGCCGACGGCCAGCATGCCGACTGCTCCGAGCACGGCACGCCGGCCGATCAGAGGCGGCGTCCAGTCGGGCAGATCCGCACGCCGGCGCAGCCTGTCCCCGACCAGGCCGAAATCCCGCCATTGCCTGACGGCCTCCGCGAACGCGGCCTCGTGCGAGGAGCTCTGCCGACGCCATTGCCGGATGGCTTCGGCGTCGCCGGTCCTCGCCTCCCCCGAGACGAGGCGCGCAACGAGGCGGTGCGCTTCGCGGTCCAACGGCTCGACCTCGCCATTTCGATCGCGGACTGTCATTCGTCCCCACCCGGCTCGAACTCTCCGACGCCTTCCACGCCCGCCGATTTCTGCCTTGAAGACGTTTCCGAAGGGTGAGACGCGAACAATTTTCGTCGCCGGATTCGTGCCGCGCAATAGTCCTGGGCCTCCTGCAGCTCCCGCTGCACCAGCCGCACCGAGATCCGGTAGCGCGCGGCGATCTCACGGCGCGACAGGCCGTCGAGGCGGGCCGCCAGCAGGATCGCGCGCCGCCGGGGCGTCAGCTCCGCCATCGCCGCCTCGAGCGCACGCAGCTCCGCGCGCGCCGTCACGACCTGCTCGGGATCCGGGGCCTCCGCCGCGACGCTGAGCAGCGTATCGACTTCGGCCGTGGTCAGGCGACGATCCTCGGCGCGCTGGCGGTCGCGGGCGAGATTGACCGCGATGCGGAAGAGGTAGGCATCGTGGCTGTGGATCGTGGCAATGCCCTCGCCGCGCTCCAGCCGCAGCCACGTATCCTGCAACGCCTCGCCGGCCAGCTCCGAGGAGCCGAGATGCCGGGTGAGACGCGCCTTGAAATCCGCGTAGCGGGAAAGCAGCAGGCGGCGAAGCGCGGCCAGGCTCGTGTCGGTCATGGCGCGGCCCCGGCCGAGGTGCGACCGATCTCGTTGCAGTCCCGCATCGCATTCTGCGATGGCGGCTCCAGCACCAGAATCACCGGCTGCGCGAATCCCGGCGGAGGCGGAGCCCCGATGACGAGGCTGCGAACCGTCCCGCCGATCTCGTCGTCGAGCGCGCGGTCTCCTGTCGAGCCCAGCAGCTCGGCCTTGAAGACCGCGCCGGATGGCCCGATCCGAAAACCGACCGCGACGTGGTGAGTGTCCGGCATCAGGCGCCGGCTGGCGCAGAACGCCTGCTTCAGGCTGGCCTGGATGCGGCCATAGTAGCGATAGACGACGTCCGCGGCGGCGGCATTGGCCGGCGCGGGCGGCAGCTCGCTCTCGACGAGCACGAAGGCGTCGGCCGCCACATAACGCGGCGCAAGCCCCGTCCCTTCCAGCAACAGCCGCAGGGCGGCTTCCGGCGCGAAGCGGCCCCGCACCGCGGCGGACCGCCGTCCAACCGCCAGTTGTCCATTGTAGAGAACGTCGCGGTGAGCTGCGACGCTGTAGGCATCGAGCGCGGATGCGAGCGGCTGCGCGGGAATATCGAAGGCGAGCGGCCGGTCCGCTTCGTCCGCACGGCCGTCGGGCGTTGCGACGGCTGCCGCGTCAGCGGCTGCCGCGACATGCGTGACCAGGCTTGTCCCGACCATCATCGAGATGGCGGCAACCAGCCTGAACGGCCTGGAAGCGCGCGCGACGGGCCGGGATGGCAGCGGCTCATGGAGATGAAGACGACCGGGCAGAGTTCAGAGTCCCATTGATCGACGGTAAGCCGTCTCCTATGTGCCGGGCCTCGTTTACACTAATATGTCACACGCCAATTGCGCCGAACGGGCGCGCGCCGCCGTGCCCCGGCCAGGACGTTTCCCGAGCGGTGGACCAACATTCGGTGGCGCTTGTCTTTCGATCTCCACGCGCTATGATCCGACAAATTGACCATTCTATTCTCATAAACCAGTAGATGAGTTCACATTTGGAACGAAAATCGATACGCGGCGGCATCGAAGGCGTCAGATACGCAAATTGAGCGACCGCTTGAACGCTTCCATGGATCAAGACAGGCTGAGTGGCATCTCCTTCTAGGATGCGCTTCAAACGCTGGCCGACATCGGTGCAGTGGACCACGAGGTGACCGCCCAGGCGCGGTCCTCGACAAACGAGACGAAGAAGCCGGCGTTCGACACGGGATGGTCTCTTGACGGGACGCTGGCCGAACTGTTTTTCAAGTATGCATTGCCGGAGGGAAAATACGATGGCGGCGTTGGATAGCGAAAGCACGATGTCAGCGTTGAGCCTTGCACAGGCGCTCTGGGATGAGCGACAGGCGCTGGCCGGCAAGCCCCTGCATTTCCCTCCGCTGCCATCGCCGCCAGATTCCGGCGCGGACCCGGATGTGAAGCAGGAAGCAGCCCTCGCAGGATCGCCGGCGGAGACGCTGCCGGAAGATATTCTGGAAATTTACCGGAAGCTGAATGCGGATGACCGCTGGGCGATATGCCTGTCCGGGGGCGGCATCCGCAGCGCGGCATTTGCCCTCGGCGTCCTGCAGCGCCTTGCCGCCTTGACGGCCAAGTCAAAGCGCCCGGGAGAGGAGAACGAAAACGAATCTGCGTTGCAACAGTTCGAATATCTTTCGACCGTGTCGGGTGGCGGCTACATCGGAAGCTGGCTCTCGGCCTGGCTTTTCCAGCAACGGCAGAACGCAGCAGGTGGAAGTGTCTCCTGCGGCGCTCGGGCTCAGGCGACGAACGGGGTGGTTGCCGCGCTCAACGCGCGACCGACCGGTGCCGCGGGCAGCGGTGGGCGGATCCGAGATCATGAGGAGGCCGAATCGATCTCCAATCTCAGGCGCGACAGCCACTATCTCGCCCCGAGCTTCTCGGCGATCTCCCCCGACCTTTGGGGCGACATTGCCGGCGTCGTGCGCAACCTCTCCTTGAACTGGGTCCTGCTCATCCCGCCGATGATCCTTGCCGTGGTCGCGACCAAGGCTCTCTGGTATCTTGCCATCTACGCCGGCGATATCACCCACTCCCTGATGTGGTTCCGGGGCCTGATGATCGCGGCAACGCTGTGCTTCATCATCAGCCTCTCGTTCACGACCGCAAACCGCCCGGCACGTGGCCTGATCAATGCTCCGCAGCCGCGCTTTCTCATTTTCGACCTGGCCGCATTTCTCCTGGGTTCCGCGCTGCTGGTCTTCATCTTGAGAAGCCCGAACGGCCTGGAGACTCTCTCGGAGCTCATCCAGGCCGGCTTCGTCTGGCTTGGTTTGGCTTTCGACCAGGGGAAGGACCTCTCTTTCGGCACCGCAGTGATCATCCGCGGCGTCATTCTCGGCTTCGTTACCTACCTGCTCTCATGGGTGTTCGCGCCGTTGTGGCGCCTGTTGCCGGGAAAGGCGGAGCAAGCGCCGCCCGGAAAGAAGCACTGGCATCTGTGGGCCGATCTCGGCACCTGGTCCCTGGCCGGCGCGGCGTTTGGCGCGATGGTGAGCACGGGACTGCTGCTGCTCTGGCACTTCAGCAAGAGCAGCTCTCACGCGGCGGCCCTCGCCTGCGTCTTCGGCGTGCCCTGGATCGTGTCGGCACGGGTCATCGCGGACGTCATCTTCATCTCGTTCGCGGAGTTCGCGCCCGGAACCGACGCCGGACTCGAATTCCAGGCCCGGTCGAGCGGCATCTTCACGCTCGCCTATATCGGCTGGCTCATCTGGTTCGGCCTCGTGCTGCTGTCGCCGCTGGCTGCGACGTGGATCGGCGGTCACCTGAGCGGATGGCTGGCCGCCGCCGGAGGTGTCGCCGGTGCGTTCTCGGTGATCGTCGGCTCGAGCTCGAAGACCAAGGCCATCATTCAATCCCCGGGTCTTCGCCAATATTTCACCCTCAACACGATGGCCTCGGTCGCGGCCGCGATCTTCGCCGCGATCCTCGTGGCGCTGCTGTCGATCACGATCGACTGGGCCTTCACGTTCGACCCATTCGAGCACGGTCCCGACTACCCGTCCTGCAAGCTCGTGGCGATTACCGCCGTGTTGCTGCTCGCGCTGATCGCTCTCGCATCGCTCGTCATCAGCATCAACCGCTACTCGCTGCACAGCATCTACCGCAACCGGCTGGTCCGTGCCTTCCTCGGCGCGTCGCGTAACGACAAGAACCGAGACGTGACGAAGAATGCCTTCACGGATTTCGACAGCCGCGACAGCCCGCTGCTGCGCCAGCTTTGGGAGCACGGCGTCAAGCCGCGTGGTCTCCACTGGAAGCCGTTCCACGTCATCAACGCAGCGCTCAATCTCGTATCGTCGAAGAATCTCGCATGGCAGGAGCGGATGGCGGCGCCCTTCACGTTCTCCCCGCTCCATTGCGGCAGCGGCAGTGCGATATTTTCCGACGGCGCCTACCGGACGACGTATGCCACCACCATGCAGCCCTGGCCCTATGGCGGAACTCTCGGCCTCACGCTCGGGACCGCAATGGCGATCTCCGGCGCCGCCGTGAGCCCGAACATGGGCTACAATTCGTCGCCCGGCGTCGCCTTCCTGATGGCGCTGTTCAATGTGCGGCTCGGCTGGTGGCTGGCTAATCCACGTGGCGACAATCCCTCCTACTGGAGAACAAAGCCCATCAGCGCGTTGCGGCCGTTCTTCATGGAGATGTTCGGCCTGACCAGCGAGACCGAGCGTTGGGTCTATCTGTCCGATGGCGGCCACTTCGAGAATCTCGGCATCTACGAAATGGTCCGGCGGCGTTGCCGCCTCATCGTGGTCAGCGACGCGGGCTGCGACCCCGACTATACCTTCGAGGACCTCGGCAACGCGCTTCGCAAGATCTGGATCGACCTCGGCGTGCGGATCGATCTCCACGGCCTTGACCGGCTGAAGAAGCGGTTCAAGGAACGTCCCACTCCGGCAACCCGGGACCCTTATTGGGCGGTTGGCGACATCCGCTACGGCGAAGCCGACGATGCGGCCTCGAAGGATGGCGTGCTCCTCTATTTGAAGTCCGGCCTGAACGGAACGGAGTCGATGGGCATCCTCAGCTATGCGATATCCCACGCGTCGTTCCCGCACGAATCGACGGCGAACCAGTTCTTCACGGAATCGCAGTTCGAAAGCTACCGCATGCTCGGATACGAGATTGCCGGACGCGCGTTCGAGGCCGGTGGCGGCCTCTCCGGCACGCCATGCGCATTGGTCTCGATCGTCGAAAAGCTGAAGGAGCAGATCAAGCAGCAGCCTTGATTCCTCCGCCGCCGGGAACGGGCACGGACGTGATCCCTCTCCCGTCGGGCGACCCGGCGCCGCGACCTGCACGCCGCCGCGTCAGCCGATGGCCTGCGGATATTGCAGGTAGTTGGCATTGAACAATGCGAGGTTCTTCAGCGCGTCGAGATCGTTGATCGTCAGCGTCCGCTCGCGCAGCACGATCAGATCACCCGCCCGCAATTCCTGCAGCGTGCGGTTGAGATGCACCACCGAGAGGCCGGTCGCATCGGCAAGATCCATCTGCGTGACCGGAAAGGCGCAGCTGTTGCCGTCCATCAGGCCGACCGGCCGCAGCCGCTCGCAGATCTCGCACAGCAGATGCGCGACGCGCTCCAGCGCGACCCGGCGGCCGATGTTGAGCACCCATTCGCGCTGGATCGAGGCGTTGGCGAGGGTCTCGCACCAGAATGCATCTGCCAGCATCCGATCGCTGGCAATCAGCTCATCGAACTGCTCCCGCCTGATCTCGGAATAGGTCACGGGCGTCAATGAGCTGATCGAATGATCCATGCGCGCCAGCAGGTAGACATAGGCGTCGCAGCTGTCGCCGGGCAGCACGAAATTGACGATCTGCCGCCGTCCGTCCTCCAGCGTCTTGTAGCGTGCGAGCCAGCCCGACAGTACGATCCGGATGCGGTCGGACGGATCGCCCTCGGACACGAGATCGTGCCCCGCGCCCACGCGCAGGATGCGCTCGCGGACCACCTTGTCGAGTGCGCTTGCCGCCGCTGCGGACAGCGGCCGGAAGCTTCTCAGCCGGCGGATCACCGTATCGCTCTGGCCCCCCTCCGAACGCATGTGCATCAGCCATCCATCTGCGGGGTGTGAATGACGCGCCGGTCCAGCGGGACCTTGATCATGCACTGGACCCCGGCTGGATTGAACTGCAACGATGTGGCCGCCTTGAGCTCGAAAGCGAGCGTCCGCTCCAGCATCTCGGTGCCGAAGCCCTTGCGCCGAGGCGGCTTCACCTTCGGACCGCCCTTTTCCCGCCATTCGAACACCAGCTCCCGGGGACTGCCGGTCTGCTCGATATGCCAGGAAATGTCGATGCGCCCGCCAGCCTGGCTCAGCGCGCCGTATTTGACGGCATTGGTCGCGAGCTCGTGCACCGCCAGCGCAAACGCCTCCGCGGGTTTCGGCTGCAGCCGGATCGCCGGCCCCACGATCCGCACCTGCTCGCCTTCGCGGGCGTTATAGGCCGTCATCTCCTCGGCGACCAGATATTCCAGATCGACGCCGCCTTCGGGATCGCGCGTCACCAGCGCCTGGGTGCGCGCAAAGGCGTTCAGCCTGCCGTCGAGATGCGCGGCATAATCCTCGACGTTGGAGCTCGTTTCCGCCGAGCGGCGCGCGATCGAGCGGACCACGCCCAGCGTGTTGCGCACGCGGTGCTGCAGCTCGGCGAGCAGCAGCCGCTGGCGCTCCTCGGCCCGGGTGATGGCGGTGACGTCGATGAAGGTGATGACCGCGCCGGCGATGAAATTGTCGATCGAGCGATAGGGCAGGATCCGCACGATGTAGCGCGTGCCGCTGTCGGGCGCGGTCAGCTCGCGCTCGGCGCTCGCCAGCGTCCGCAGCACGCCGCGGACGTCGTCGTAGAGCGCCTCGATCGGGATCTTCGCCTTGATGTGGGAGATCGGCCGGCCGACATCGGTCTCGACCAGGTGCAGCACCTGGGTGATCGCCGGCGTGAAGTTCATCACCCGCATGTCGTTGTCGAGGAACACGGTCGCGATCTGCGTGCTTTCCAGGAAATTCTTCAGGTCGCTGGTGGCGCGGGTCAGCTCCTGCACGCGGTGTGCCAATTCGCCATTGACGGTGGTGAGCTCCTCGTTGACCGATTGCAGCTCTTCGCGCGAGGTTTCCAGCTCCTCATTGGCCGATTGCAGCTCCTCGTTGAGCGACTGGTACTCCTCGTTGGAGGATTTCAGCTCCTCATTGGTGCTCTCGAGCTCCTCGATGGTGGCCTGCAATCGTTCGCGCGTCGCGCGCAACTCGCTTTCCAGCCGCTCGACATGCTCGCTGCGGATCAGGGCGCCATTGTTGCTGTTCCGGCCATCGATGGCGCGGACCGGCCCGTCCTTGAACAGCACGACGAAATTGCGATGTCCGTCCGCCCCCTCCTGGATCGGCTCGACGGTGATGTCGACCAGCACGCTGTGGCCGTTGACGCCGAGCGAGACCTGCTCCGCCTGCACCACCTCGTTGATGTCCCGGGCACGGCTCAGCGCGGTGCGCAGCTCCAGCCGGAGGTCGCGATGCACCAGGCTGAGGAGATCGAGGGTCGCGGCGCCCGCGGTCGGCTCGATGTAGCGTCCCGTGCGACCCGAGAAATGCAGGATCTGGAAATTGTCGTCGATGATCACATAGGCCGGCGCATAGCGCTCCGCGACGCGCTGGGCGCGGCGCTCGAGACCCACGTCCGGGCCGAAATTGCGGACCACCGGCACCTCGATCGGCGTGCGCCCTGCACCGGTCGTGATCGGGAATTCCGGCGGCAGCCGCGTGCCGGTCTCCAGCTTCCGGAAGATGCGCGCGCGCCGGTCGACCGGCGTGAACAGCTTGGGGTGGCGCGTGACGTTCTCGGAATTGCCGAGGAACAGGAAGCGGCCCGGCAGCAGCGCGAAGTGAAACAACGGGATGACGCGGTTCTGCAGCTCCGAATTCAGATAGATCAACAGATTGCGGCAGGACACCAGGTCGAGCTTGGAGAATGGCGCGTCCTTGATGACGTTGTGCTGCGAGAAGATGCACATCTCGCGCAATTCCTTGACTACGCAATAGGTATCGCCCTCGCGGACGAACCAGCGCGCCAGGCGTTCGGCCGACATGTCGTTCTCGATGCTGGTGCGGTAGCGTCCGACGCGCGCGGCGGCCAGCGCCTTGCCGTCGATGTCGGTCGCGAAAATCTGCACCAACGGCGGCGCGTCCAGCTTCGCCATCTGCTCACGCAGCAGGATCGCGATCGAATAGGCCTCCTCGCCGGTGGCGCAGCCCAGCACCCAGATCCGCACCTGCTGGCCTGCGGACTTGTCTTCGAATATCCTGGGGACGACCTGCGTTTCCAGCACCTCGAACTCCCGCTTGTCGCGGAAGAACTCGGTGACGCCGATCAGCAGATCGTTGAAGAGATATTGGGCCTCCTCCCTGTCATTGCGGAGGAAGTCGACATAGGCGGCGATGTCGTCGATCTGGACCACCTGCATGCGCCGCTGCACCCGCCGCAGGAAGGTGTTCTGCTTGTAGCCGTGAAAATCGTTGCCGGTCTTGTTGCGCAGGATGTCGGCGATCCGCGCCAGCGAGGTGGCCGCGGCGGCGAGCACCTCGTCGAAGCCCTGCTTCTCCTCGAGCCGGCGCAGGTGCCTCGCATAGACCTGGATGTGCTCGGGGATATCCTCGGGCACCAGCACGAAATCGGCGATCGCCGCAGCCGATTTGCCGTCGGCGAGGTGGTCGGATGCTTGCTGCGCCCTTCGCTCCGCGATCACAAGGCCGCCATGGTCCTTCAGGGTCGCAAACCCCAGCGTCCCGTCGCCGTCGGTGCCGCCAAGGATCACCCCGATCGATTGCTCGGCACGATCCTCGGCCAGCGAGACCAGGAAACTGTCGATGGTGGCGCGTTCGCCCGGCGCCTGCTCGGCCTTGCGAACCGCGAACCTGTCGCCCTGCAGCGTCGTGATCATATCGGCCGGGCCAAGATAGATCGCGGCGCCATCGATCTCGAGGCCGTCGGCCGCTTCGATCAGCTTGATGCCGTCAAGCTGCTGAATCCGGTCGCGCAGCCAGACTTCGTCCAGCGCCTCCCGGTGCTGCAGCACGAGCACGACGGCCTGGTCGGAAGGCAATGTGAGCCGCGAGAGAAAACGCTCGATGCTGTCCCGCGTGGCGGCAGAGGCGCCGAGACCGATGACCAGCGGTTTCCTCGACCTCTGGCCTTCCATCCCCTGGGTTTCGACGCCCTCATTCATCGGTTTCAGTTCTTTGCTAGAAGGTTCACGACCGAAGGGGCTTACAAGCTAGCCCGGCGGAAGCGCAAGCGGAACAGTTGGCTGCGGGATGGCCCGGCTCCCGTCGAGATCAGGCCATCCCGCCGTCCCGATCGGAGGTTAATCTGCTGCAAGCGCGCTGGTTGCACGGCCGGTTGGCTCCAGCCACGTCAAGACCCGTCACCTTACCCGGTCTGCAGCGCCGTTTGGAGCGCCTGAACGAGGCCAGGAGCTGTTTTTCGACAGCCGAGGCGGAACGCCTGTTTTGGACTGAACGACATCGCAACCGCACATTTGAGGAATTTCGCGGCCGGAAACGAATGCGTCTTTGCCTGGAGCCAATCGGGCGTATGCTTCTTCAAACAACTGAAGCCGCACGAGCCCTCCATCCAGCCCTGACAGCATCGCAGCCGCTTGAAGACAAGGGTGCAGGGAGCAAAAAAATCCATAGGGAACAATGCCTCACCAGCACGGCTCGGACGTTTCGGAAGAACTGGCTGACTTGACGCGGCAAGCCGAACGGGCCGTCGCGCGGGCACAGGAGCTGCTCCGGGAAAATGAACGTTGGCGCGACCTTGCGGTGCAACAACTCGAGCACATGCTCGAACTCGGGGCCGAGTTCCGCAGAGCTCCAAAGATTCACTATCCTTGACGGCCTTCAGCTTCTCTCTTCTGAAGGTAGGCGATCCGCCGCTCGATCAGCCCGCGATGACGCTCCCACTCGATCAGGATGCTCTTCAGGAGACGGACCAGCCGTTCTGCCTCCTTGACGTTCTGCCCCGAAGCCCGCAGCGACGCCAGCAGGTCCTCCTGGTTGCGCAGCCGGCTCCAGCCTTCCTCGATATCGGCTTCCGCCTTCAGAAGCTGCCGTCTCTCGGCCTCGATCTCCAGCGTCCTCGATTCGGCCATGGGGATGCGCCTAGGCGTTTGCCGGCTTCGCATTGAATGACTGTAGCACGACCTGTCGGATCATATCAGCATAACGGCGATATTCCGCGGCGCGTGCGTCGTACATTTGCGCGACCGCCGGCCGTCCGCTTTTCCGACCGTCCTCCGCCATCCGGTGCACCAGTTCGGCGCGCTCCTCGATGATGCGCATGGCAATCCGCAGCGCTTCATCCACCCGGCCTTCCTGCTCCTTGGCCAGCGCATCCGCGGTGTAGGCATGGCCGACCTGGCAGCGGAAGCGCAGGCCCGGCTCGGTGTTCAGCTCCGACAGCACGCCGCCGCAGCTCGGACAGGTCAAGGCCGCTGGCGCGGCAATGCCGGCGAGGCTGTCGCTGCCGATCCGTTCGCCCGCGGCGATCTCGACCTCCAGCCTGATCTCCGGTGGAACCGGCGAAGCCTTGCCGGCCTCCTCGCGGACCAGGTCGGACAGGACATCTCCGATGCCTGCCGCCGGGACGCAAAGATCGACGGTCGTCACCTCCAGCGCCCTTCGCGGCATCTCGTCGACAACGGCGTCCGACGGGTCCTGCACCAGGGCAACCCCGCCGCAGCGCTTGATCGCGCTGAGACCCGCCGCGCCGTCCGACAGGAACCCGCTGAGCACCACCCCGATCACCCTCGGGCCGTGATGCAACGCAGCCGAGCGGAACAAGGGATCGATGGCCGGCCGCACCAGATTCTCCCGCGGCCCACGACGAAGCATCATGTGCTGGTCGGAGAGCAGCAGATGATAGTCGGGCACTGCCAGATACACATGGCCGGGCTCGATCAACAATCCATTCTCAGCCTGCCGGACCGGCAGACTGCCGGCTGCGCGGGCGACCGTCGAGAGCATCCCGATCCCCTGGGATGGGACATGAAGCACGACGAAAATCGCCGCCGGCAGATCGATTTCCAGCCGGCCGAGAATTTGCTTCAGGGGGGCGGTGGCTCCGGACGAACCGCCGATGACAATGATGTCGCGGTTGGGCACGATATCCCCTATTGTGTCGCAGTCTCGGGAACCGGCGGTTCCGTGACGCGTTCAAGTGAGGACAAGGTTCGCCGGGAACGGACGTTCCTATTGCTTTCGAACTGGGAGGTCGGTTGGAGAGCCAAATGTCTTCGTCAGTTGCAGAATTGGCCGTGGCGCCCCTGGCGGGCCGGCGCGTGCTCATCGTGGAGGACGAATACTTCCTTGCGGACGACCTCGCCCACGCCCTGCGAGCGCTGGGCGCCGAGATCATCGGCCCGACCGGCGAGTTCAATGAGGCCCGGCAGTTCCTGAATATTTCCTCGGCGATCGACGGCGCACTGCTCGACATCAATCTCCGGAACGAGATGATCTTCCCGCTGGCACGCGAATTGCGGGTGCGGCGGGTGCCATTCACGTTCACCACCGGCTACGATCGAACGTCGCTCCCGAGCGACCTCCGGGACGTGCCGATCTGGGAGAAACCGCTCAACATTCAAGCGGTTGCGAGATCGTTGGCGGATGACATCCTGCGCCGCTGAGCGGAGTGGCGCGGTCGCGCAGAGACGGTAGCAACCATCCCTTCTCAGGCAGGCGTATTATCCGAGCATCACCGGCCGATGTTCAGTCGGTAGGCGTCGGTGGCTGAGAGACCGGTGCGCTCCAGCCTGCGAAGCTGGAGCGCGACATGCAGTACCGGATCCACCGGGCATCGGACGATGGCGCGATCGGCGCCGAAACGCCTCTTCGCTCCTGCGAACTGGTGGAAAAATCCGTCAACCTGCTCAAGCAGAGCCCGCTCCCGACACCTTTCTGGGCCGGGAGCAGATCAGGCATGGCCCGCCGGAGCGCGAACCATGACTCCGGCGCGATGCTTTGGCGCGATCCGATCGGGCTGCTCCTTGAGCTTCCATCAACAGCCCTGATCGGCGGTCGTTGTGTTTTTCGCTCCTTCAGCTTGCTGCGCCGCGGTCGGCTGGCCCTGCATCTGACGTTGTGCATCCTGTGACGATGTCGCCGTATTGTCGGCGGCCTTGTTCATCGTATCGGTGGGCGGATGCCCCTTCGTCTCGCCCGAAGTTGAAGCGGAGCCGGTCGTCTGGCCGGTATGGCCGGGCGTTGCGCCGGACCCTGCGTCGCGGCTTGCCGTGTTGCTGCAGGGGCCGGCCTGCGATGCCGTGATGGTGAAGACCAGCAGGGCTGCGGAACATAGAAGCTTGCGGGAAGTGATCATCGTTACCTCCATGGTTTTTGGCAGATGGTCGCCGCGAAGCCAACCGGTTCGTCGGCGGCCTGTTCCTGGATTTCGCGGAAGCTCGGTCGCGGCATTCGCGTCAGCGAAAGCGACGCGACGTAATCGACAGGGCGAACACCGGGACGTTCCCTTCAGCGACTTCGAGCAACCATCGCTCGCCCGGCTCCAGGCTGCCCTCGATGTCACGACACAGCAGCGTCGCCTCGCGCCAGGCTGCTGCATCGTTCGGAAGATCCGCACCCTGCGCATCGTCAAACGGCCGGCTGTTGCGAATATGAAAATGGTATCTCGGCATCAAACCCATCCGGAACAAGCAAGGCCCAAATCGCCGGAACCGGGAGCCCGGCGGAAGGGATTCAACGTTGCTCGCGCGACTTGATCTCGCGATCGATGCGCATCTGGGCACGGCGTTTCGCGAGCGCTTCCAGCCGTGTTTCCGTCCGGCCCGATACGACCTTATGGTCGATCCGGAAGGAATAGCACCATACGCCCTCGCTCTCGTATTCGACGAGGGAGCACTCTACGTCCTTGTAGCGAATGGATGTTCTTGCCATTTGCAACATTCGGTAGCGGCCTGAATGCCAACGATCGATCCTCGCCAGCGTTCCTCGCGCGGCGAGGCGGACCGGCCGGACGGGCGAATCAGTCCGCTCTGGCGGCTTTTGCCCATGCTGCGGTCGACCGAGGACCTCGAAATCGGCTGCGCCAGGAAGCCAATTTCACGAGGCCTTTCAGGCTATTGCGGCGCACCGCCCGGCGGGGCTCGATTTTTTTCTTTCTTTTTTTCAGAAATTATGGTTATTTGGGCGCATCCCGCCTCGATGAGAGGGGCGTACGCGTCGTCACGGACGTTGAGGCGGGGAGCGATGGACGCGATCGTATCGCTGGACGAGCGATGCAGTTGCGGACGGCGAAAACGTGTGGTTCTGGCGCCCCGACGCTGGCGCTAAGTTCGCGATGATGCTTGGCATCACGCGGATGACGGGGGCAAAAAAGCCCGGTCCCCGGGAAGAGCACGTCATAAGCGTTAACACCATCGCGCAGGGAATGCCGGTGATTTCGGCTGAACCTGTGGTAACCGCCGCGTGCGTTCTTGTTGCACGCGGGCCATGGGTGAGGCTGAACCACCCGGCATTCCCTGCGCCCTCTATGATTTCGAGGGCGACGTCTTTGCAAAGCTCGGGCGAAATGCGCCGCGAGAACGCGAGCGCTTGTGCTCCGCTATCGCACACCTCCGCAGTCATGCCCGCGAAAGCGGCATCCAGCATCCCAGAGGCTTCTCGGATGAACTCAACTGTCTCTGGAATGCTGGATTGCCCGGTCCCGCCTGCGCCAAAGGCTTCGGCGGGCGCGCAAGCCGGGCGACGACAGGGTGCCCGAATTCGGAGGGTGGGCTAAGCGGCCACTTGCACCGATGCACACCACGCAAAGGAAGAAGCGTGCCCACCATCTTGGAGCGACACCGCCGAAACGATGGTGGCACGGCGCAACGCGACTAACACCCGCGGCAGATGCTCTTGATCTTCTTGTCGAGCAGCGCGTCTTCCTTGTTCACCGGCTCGTTCGGGTTGCTGAGATTCTTCTCGTTCGGCAACTGGTCCGCGCGCGGCTGGCGGTGACCGATCGGCGCCGGCGGAACGCCGCCGGCGTTGTTGGACGAATTCGAGTTGCGGCCCTGGGCCATGGCCTCGGGCGCGCCGGCCATCAACAGGAGCGCCAATCCGACGATGAGTTTTTTCATGTTGCTCCTCCCCGTCTCACGAAATGCGATGCGCCGGACCAGGTTCACGGCCTCGGCGGATAGAGATGTACGCCACCGCAATAGTCGACGACACGATAGCGCGTTTGCTCTCGCCCTACACCCTCCTCCATCCCGGAATCGTCGGGCAAGAGATAATTCGGGCCGACCGGCGACTTGCCGGCGCCGCCGGGAATGTCGAGCACATATTCCGGCTGGCACAGGCCCGAGACCCGGCCGCGCAGGCGCCGCATCAGCTCCTGGCCCTCGGCAAGCGTGGTGCGCAGATGAGCGGTGCCTGGCGCGAGATCGCCATGATGCAGATAATACGGCTTGATACGGCATTCAACGAAGGCGCGCATCAACTGTTCCAGCGCCTCGACACGATCGTTGACACCGCGCAACAGCACCGTCTGGCTGACCATGGGAATTCCTGCGTCGATCAGCCGCGCAGCCGCCGCGCGCGCACGCGGCGTCAACTCGCGCGCATGGTTGGCATGCAGCGCGACCCAGGTCGCGGCCCCCTCGGTCTTCAATGCGGCGACCATCGCCTCGCTCACGCGTGCGGGGTCCGCCACCGGCACGCGGGTGTGAAGGCGGATGATCCTGACGTGATCGATGGCGGCGAGCTCCTTCATGATGTCGCCGAGCCGGCGCGCCGACAGCATCAGGGGATCGCCGCCGGTGAGGATGACCTCCCAGATCTCCGGCTGCGCGCGGATATAGGCAAGCGCCTGCGTATAGGCCGCGTCCGACAGCGCGCTGTCCTTGCCCGGCCCGACCATCTCGCGACGGAAGCAGAAGCGGCAATACACCGCGCAGACATGAACGAGCTTGAACAGCACCCGGTCCGGGTAGCGGTGCATGATGCCCGGCACCGGCGAGAAGGCCTGATCGCCGATCGGATCGACGTTCTCGCCTGCCTCGCGTTGCAGCTCCGCCGCGGTCGGGACGAACTGGCGCGCGATCGGATCGCCGGGATCGTTCGGGTCGATCAGCGCCGCAAGCTCCGGCGTGATCGCGACCGCGTAGCGCGCGGCGACCTGCCGCAACTCGGCAAGATCGGTCGCGTGCACGAGGCCGTGGGCGACCAGCTCGCCCGGCTCACGCAAGGTCGTCGTCGCCTGCATTCCGCTCACCTGCCGCCTGACGGTGGCGTCCACACCACCTGATCGATCCGATGCGCCCCGCTTGCCAGCATCACCAGCCGGTCGAAGCCGAGCGCCACGCCGCTTGCATCGGGCATTTCGGCGACGGCTGCAAGAAACTCCTCGTCGAGCGGGTAGCGCTCGCCGTAACGAAGTGCCTTCTCGTCCATGGCGAGGCGGAACCGCCGGCGCTGCTCGTCGGCATCGGTCAATTCGCCAAAACCATTGGCGAGTTCGACCCCGCAGGCATAGATCTCGAAACGCTCGGCGACACGCGGATCGGACGCCTTCGCCCGCGCCAGCGCCGCTTCCGGTGCGGGATATTCGAACAGAACGGTCAAACGCCCCTGCCCCAGCCTCGGCTCGACGTGCTCGACCAGGATTTTCGAGAAGATGTCCGACCACGTATCGTCATCGGCGATCTTCACCCGCTCCCTCGCCGCCCGCGCCAGGCCGTCGCGATCGCCTTCGCCATCCGCGATGGTGGCGAGCAGGTCGATATCGGCCCATCGTTCGAACGCCGCAGCCACCGTGAGCCATTCCGCCGCCGCCAAGGGATCGGCGAGACGGCCCCGAAACGCGAAGGCCGCGATTCCGGTCGCCCGCGCCGCCTCTGCGACGATGGCGAGGCTGTCGGCGATGATCGCCTCGTACGCCGCATTCGCCCGGTACCATTCCAGCATGGTGAATTCCGGCAGATGCAGGTCGCCGCGCTCGCGATCGCGGAACACGCGCGCGAATTCGAAAATCCGGTCTTCGCCGGCGGCGAGCAGCTTCTTGCAGGCGAATTCCGGCGAGGTGCGCAGGTATCGAATCACCCGCTCGCCATCGGGGCCGGTCAATTCGGTGCGCGGCGCATGGAGGTGGGTCTCGTTGCCGGGCGACACCTGCAGAATCCCGGTCTCGACCTCGACGAAATCCCGCTGCTCGAACCAGGCCCGCACCGCCCGCGTCATCGCACCTCTGGCGCGCAGAAACGGCCTGATGTCGCCGTGCCGCCCGGGCGACCACCAGGGCGAGGTTGGATCGTCCAGTGGCATCAACAGGTAGCCTCCCGGGACCCTAAAACGCTGGCATCGGAGCGCAAAATCAGTATGTTGCGGCCCGAAATATTGAACACGGCCTCGCAACGTCCCTGTCCCCTCCGGTATCGGCCCCAAACCCCAGGAAAAGCCACTTTGAGAGTCATCGCCAGTTCCATCCGCAAGGGCAACGTCATCGAGCAGGACGGCAAGCTTTACGTCGTTCTGAGCGCCGAGAACATCCATCCCGGCAAGGGAACGCCCGTGAGCCAGATCGAGATGCGCCGAATCAGCGACGGCGTGAAGATCTCCGAGCGCTACAAGACCACCGACCAGGTCGAGAAGGCGACCGTGGAGGAGCGCAACTTCACCTATCTCTACGAGGACGGCGACGGCTTCCATTTCATGAACCCCGAAACCTACGACCAGATCCAGGTGCCGAAGGACGTCATCGGGGGCTCGGCGGCCTATCTCCAGGAGAGCATGGTGGTCAAGCTCTCGCTCCACGAGATGAACCCGATTGCGGTGCAATTGCCGCAGCGCGCGACGCTCGAGGTGGTGGAGACCGAGCCCGTGACCAAGGGTCAGACGGCATCCTCGTCCTACAAGCCCGCCGTGCTGTCGAACGGCGTGCGCACCTCCGTGCCTCCGCACATCTCCACGGGAACGCGGATCGTGGTGATGACCGAGGATGGCTCCTATGTGGAGCGGGCCAAGGACTGATCGCAAGGGCTGATCTAAAGGGCTTGCGCCGGAGGGGGCGACGCATTGGGGAGAGGGCCTGTCCGGTTCGTCATCGGCTTGTCGGCAGCTCTCGCTTCGCTGCTCGCGGGATGGGATTCTGCCGCTGCGGATGAGTTCCTGACGCCGGCGGTCTCGGTGGTCCGCGTCGAGTGGCGCGCCGTGGTCGATCAGCTCCGCACCGAGATCGGCGGCACGCCGGCGGTGGCCGCGAATTTCAGCTTTGCCGGCCAGCGCCGCGTCGGCGCCTCCCATCCGCGGTCGATGCCGGCGCTGGTGCAGCTCAATGCGGCGACCGCGCCGGTCTTTGCGGGTATCGCGCGCAGCACGGTGCCGGTGCTGCTGCCGTTCGACACGTCGGCCTATCTCGCGGACGAGCTCGGCGGCACGCCGCCGGCCCCGCTGCCGCGCTACCAGGCCGAGTTCAACCCCGTCGATTTCTTCGACGCCGGCCCGGCCGGCTACGACGCGGTGTTCTCGCTGGCGCCGGACATGGGCCAGCCGCAGCGGACCTTTGCGAAGCCCGTCCTGGTCGAGATCACCGGCTCGCTTCTGACCTACGACCTCAACGATCCCCAGGGCGGCAAGGGCGAGCCGGTCAGGTCGCTCGCGGTGGAGTTCCCCGATCTGCGGCGTTTCATCCGCGAAGGCTATGTGCGCTACGCTTTCACCCGTTTCGGCGTTCCCTATGTGGTGTCGATCCAGTGCCTGGACTCTGCGCCGCGCGTGCGAAGGCTCGCCTGCCGCGAGGCTTATCCGGTCGCCGAGCGTTTCCTGAAAGCGCTGCGCATCGCCGGCGGGCTGCCGGCGCGGCCGAGGCCGGATCTGGCGGCCACCGCCGTGGAACGGCCGCGCGCCTTCTCGCCCGACTTCACCTATCGGCCGGTCGGCGAAATCCTCCTCGGCAGCGGCTTCCACAGGCAGCGCGGTCGCGTCGACCTCACTGCCTATTCGCAAATCCGCTTCCCGCTGGAAGCGCCCGCCTATGTGCATTCGCAATCCTTCGGCCGCCGCTCCGGCAGCAAGGCCGATCAGCCCAACAGCGCCTATCCCTGGCGCGACAATTTCTGCGAGGCGCGCAGCTTCGGCGTCGGCCAATGCGCCAACGGCTTCGGCCATCAGGGCGAGGACATTCGCCCGGGCGCCTGCCCCTCGCACGGCGAAGGCCCGAACACCTGCGATCCCAGGCAACAGCCGATCGTCGCGGTTCGTGACGGCGTCGTGATCCGTGCACCGAGGCAGCAGGCGGCGACGCTGCAGATCAACGGCCGCAACGAGCATATCCGTTTCCGTTACATGCATATGTCGCCGTCGCGGATGGACGCCGACGGCCTCCTGAACGGGCGCCAGATCACCGAAGGCGAGAAGATCGGCGTGGTCTCGAACTACCTCGATCATCCCAATGGCACCACGCGCCACCTGCATTTCGACGTGCAGGTGTTCACCCGCGACGGCTGGATCTGGGTGAATCCCTACGCCACCCTGATCTCGGCCTATGAGCGGCTGATCGGCGGGCGGGGCCGCGAGCTCGGAGCGGAAATCGCGACGTCGGCGGCGACGAACGTGCCGCTGCCGCCGGCAGACGCGGTTCGCCCCGGCCTGCAGGAGGGCAGCGAGAATTAGCGCCGTCTCGCGAAAGTGGCAGATTTGCCGGCGCAGAACCCGGATCGAGCGGAACGGTTGTGCTTCCGCCACCATTGCACGATGAGATGCTGCTCATGAAACCGCCTGATTGCGTGCGCCACCCGACGCGCCGCGCGCTGCTCCAGTCCGGCCTCGGCGCGGCCGCCCTGCTCGCCGAGCCGCTTGCGGCATTTGCCGCACCTGCCGGCTTCGACGCCTGGCGCGACGGCTTTCGCGCCCGCGCGCTCGCCGCCGGCATCAGCGACGCCACCTGGAACCACGCCATGGGTCATGTCGAGCCCGACATGACGGTGTTCAAGGAGATCAAGAACCAGCCCGAGTTCAAGGAGGAGACCTGGCAGTACGTCAACCGCCGCGTGTCCGACTGGCGCATCATCAACGGCAAGGTCGCGCTGAAGAACAATGCCGCGCTGTTCGAACGGATCGAAAGGGACTTCGGCGTCGAGCGTGGCACGCTGCTCGCGCTCTGGGGCGTGGAGTCGGCGTTCGGCGATCCGCTGGTGCAGCAGAACCACATGCGCCCGGTGTTTCCCTCGCTGGCCGCGCTCGCCTGGAACGAGCCGCGCCGCAAGGCGTATTGGGAAGCGGAATTGATCAACGCGCTGAAGATCGTCGATCGCGGCTGGAGCACGCCGAACGAGATGCAGGGCTCCTGGGCCGGCGCCATGGGCCACACGCAATGGATGCCCGAGGTCTGGCTCAATGTCGGCATCGACTATGACCGCGACGGCAAGATCTCGCCCTTCGGCAAGCCGGACGACGCGCTGGGATCGACCGCGAAATTCCTGGTCAACCGCGGCCATTATCACCGC
Organism: Bradyrhizobium sp.; assembly: GCF_019242285.1. Lineage (GTDB taxonomy): Bacteria > Pseudomonadota > Alphaproteobacteria > Rhizobiales > Xanthobacteraceae > Bradyrhizobium. The sequence goes on along the minus strand of NZ_JAFAVV010000016.1, from coordinate 14,102 downwards.
GGCGAGCACTGGGGCTACGAGGTCCGCCCGCCCGGCGGCGCGGTGGGCGGCAGCCGGAGCTATGCTGCCTGGTCGAGCGCCGGCGTTGCGCGCGCCGACGGCGAGGCCTTTCCGCAGCCGAATGCGACCGCACAGATGTGGGTGCCGGTGCCGGGCGGACCGACGTTCCTGCTGGGTCCGAATTTCTATTCGGTGAAGAGCTACAATCCCGCGATGAACTATGCGCTCGCGATCTGCCATCTCGGCGACCGCATTCTCGGCGGCGGGCCGTTCATCCAGCCGTTCCCGGGCTCGGAACGCGCGCTGACCTTGGCGGAGGTGCAGGAAATGCAGACGCGCCTCACGAAGGCCGGCTTCGACACCGGCGGCACCGACGGGCGCGTCGGCAACGACACCATGAAGGCGATCCGCGACTACCAGATGAAGACGGGGCTTCAGCCCGCCGACGGCTATGGCGGGCTGAAGGTGTTGGCGCGCCTGCGGCAGGGCGGCTAGTGTCAGAACCGCCGCGCGATGCCCCCGGCGAACATGCCGCCGTCGATCACGAGCTCGGCCCCGGTCATGTAGCTCGACGCGTCGGAGGCGAGAAAAAGCACGCCGTTGGCGATGTCGCTGGCCTGCCCGGCCCGCCCGAGCGGCGTCGCGAGCCGCGCGCGCTCCTCGGGATCGATCGGCGCGTTGGCGCCGGCAGCAGCGGTCGGAATCTTGCCCCAAATCGGCGTGTCGATGATGCCGGGATGCACCGAGTTGACGCGGATGCCGTCGCCCGCCGCGGCGCATTCCATCGCCACCGCCTTGGCGAACAGCCTGACGCCGCCCTTGGTCGCGCTGTAGCCCGCGAGCCCGGGCGCGCCGCGCAGGCCCGCCAGCGACGACATCATGATGACCGAACCGCCGCCGCTCTTGCGCATCAGCGGCAGGCCGTACTTCACCGAGAGAAAGACGCCGTCGAGATTGATCGCCATCTGCCGCCGCCAATCGGCGAACGACATCTCGACGATCGACGGCACGCCAATGCCGATGCCGGCATTCGAGACCAGGATGTCCAGCCGACCGAAGCGTTGCTCGATCTCGGCGGTGAGCTCCGCCCAGCGCGGCTCGCTGGTGACATCCTGCTGCAGGAAGATCGCGCGGCCTCCCGCCTTCTCGATGCTGGCGACGACTTCCAGCCCCTTCAGCTCATCGACATCGCTGACGATGACGGAAGCGCCCTCTTGCGCCAGCAGTTCCGCGGTCGCAGCACCGATGCCCGAGGCTCCGCCCGTGACCAACGCAACCTTGCCCTCGACCTGTCCTGCCATATCCACTCCCTGCTGTTTTTCGTTTTCTACCGGATCACCGCCGGCCCCGGATCGGGCACCGCGACATCGAGCACGCGCAATTGCACGCGTTCGACGCCTTGATAGCGGTCCAGCACCAGCGCGCCCGCGACATGCAGGCTCTGGCCCCGATGCTGGATCAGCGCCTGGCCGAGCTTCTGGCCGACCGCGCGAAACGCCATCCCGTTCACGACAGCGCCGTCGCCGGACTGAAATCGCACACGCAGATGCGCCTGGCCGACCTCCTCGGCGAAGGCGAGCTGATGCGACGGCAGCGCCAGTATCGGCTCCGGGTTGCCGCTGCCGAAGGGGCCGGCACGACTGAGTGTCGCGACCAGCTCGGTCGTCACGCCGCGCGCGCTCACCGCACCGTCGATCAGGAGCTCGTTGACATGCCGCGCCTGGGCGACATCGGCCGCCAGCGCGCTCTCGAGATAGGCGCGGAATTCGCCGAGCTTCTCCTTGCGCAACGTCACGCCGGCGGCCATCGCGTGCCCGCCGCCCTTCAGCAGCACACCGTCGATGACCGCCTGCCGCACCGCCTTGCCGAGATCGACACCGCCAATCGAGCGGCCGGAACCAGTGCCGAGGCCGCCGGGCTCGAGCGCAACGGCAAAGGCCGGCCGCGCAAATTTCTCCTTCAGCCTTGCCGCCACGAGGCCGACCACGCCGGGATGCCAGCCCTCGGACGCCGTGACGATGACACTGCCCTTGTCCTCCAGGCCGAGCGACGCCAGCGCTTCGGCCTCCGCCTGCGCCTCCGCTGCCTGCTCGATGATGCGGCGCTCGCTATTGAGCCGATCGAGCTCCGCCGCGATCCGCGCGGCCTCCGAGACATCGCCTTCCAGCAGCAGCCGCACGCCGAGATCCGCGCGACCGATCCGCCCGCCGGCGTTGATGCGCGGTCCGAGCAGGAAGCCGAGATGCCAGGCCTCCGGCGGGCCATTCAGCCGCGAGACGTCCATCAAGGCGGTGTGGCCGACATGGTCGCGGCGGCGGAGCGCGATCAGGCCTTTCGCGACCAGCGCGCGGTTGAGCCCGATCAGCGGCGCCACGTCGGCGACGGTGCCGAGCGCCACGTGATGCAGCATGCCGAGCAAGTCCGGCTCCGGCATCTCGCCGGTCCAGAAGCCGCGGGCACGCAGCTCGCGATTGACCGCGACCAGCGTGACCAGCGTCAGGCCGACGGCGGCGAGATAGCCAAGGCCCGAGAGGTCGTCGGGCCGGTTCGGATTCACCAGCGCGTCGACGTCGGGCAATTCGAGGCCGGCCTGGTGATGGTCGATGACGACGACGGACATGCCAAGCCGCTTCGCCTCGGCGAGCGGCTCGAGGCTGGTGGTGCCGCAATCGACGGTGACCAGCAGCGTCGCGCCCCTGGCCGCGAGTACGCGCACCGCGTCGGTGTTCGGGCCATAGCCCTCGAACAGCCGGTCGGGAATGTGGATCAGCGGATCGAGCCCGCAGTGACGCAGGTGCCAGGCGAGCAGGGCCGCCGAGGTGGCGCCATCGACGTCATAGTCGCCGAAGATCGCAACCTTCTCCGCACGCACGGCCGCGTCCGCGATGCGCTTGGCCGCGGCCTCCATCTGCGTCACCGTGAAGGGGTCCGGCATCAGCTTTCGGATGGTGGGATCGAGAAAATCCGGGACCGCGTCGATCTCGACGCCACGTCCGGCCAGCACCCGCGCCAGCATTTCCGGAAGCAGATGGCGCTGCGAGATGGCCAGCGCCCGCGCCGCGCCGCGCGTATCCAGCCGGTCGCGCCACAGCTTTGCGGTCAGCGACTGCGTGACGCCGAGAAAGGCGGGCGGCTGTTCAACCGGCAAGGCGGAGGCGGCAAGCGGCGGCATGTTCAATCGCGAAAGAGGCACGAAAGCCGCGCGTCGCGGCAGGCTGCGGACGCCGCATCTCGAATCCGAACGCGGCCCTCGTTCTTAGTTCAAATGGCTGCGCGAAGCAGCGCCTTGCCCAAATAACGTGCACCATTATCCCGCATATCTACAGGCTGCGCCAAGAGAGATTAAACCATGATTCAGGTCTGTGCGATTCACTTCGACTGGGAGCCGCAGGCAAAAGCCATCGTCCAGGGCGTGCGTGTCGGCTCGGCCGACCGGGCCCGCGTGCTGCTCGTCGATTCGAACTTGCGGGTGATCGCGGCCTCCGACGGCCATGGCCTGCTGTCGGAGCGCATCTCGTTGTCGCTCGACGGCCGGCGCAGCGGCTTCTATCACGACCGCGCCGGCACACTGGTGGCGTTCCACGCCACCCCGGGCTACGAGACCTACAAGGGCCTCGGCTGGCACGGCGTGATCCTCAGCGGGCCGCGTGATGCCAAGCGCGCCGGACTGAACGGCGACAGCGCCCTCGATGCGTCATGGACGTGCATTCGACGTCTTGGTCATGTCCATCGCTGGCCACTGCTCGGAAAGAGGTGGCAAAGCCCATTTCCTTGCCGTCTCGGAGACATCAACAGGCGAACAAGACCGGTCGAATCGGTCGAAAATGCCCCGAATGTCGCGCAAGGCCCGGCTTTTGACGTTTGCAGCGCTGGTCAATTTCCGAAGACCCATTTTCCTGTACGCCCGCAACGCCATGGGGCGCGCCTGGTCTCGACAGCGCAAGGCGCATCGGCGGGAAAGGAACACAAATGTTTTTGGACCACGAGGATGCGAAGAAATACCCCAAATGCAAAGAGCTTATGATGAAGCTCGAAGCCAGCCTGAAGCACCAGCCCGACGTGTTGAAGGCGTTCTTCACCGTCTGTAATGCGGCCCGTCAACCTACGCCCACCAAGGATGTCGAAAAGATCGCGCGAGAGAAGGCGCTGAGATACGGACCGGGTCCCCGGATCAAGGTGTATGAGCGAGGAGAGTCGTTTTACATCCCGGGAATTGTCCAGGACACCGAGGGAGGACCACGAAAAGTAGTCCAGGCATGCGCAATCAACGACACCGTCACCGCCGTTCTGCACAAGACGCCAGTGGTCATCGAAATGATTTCTCCTTGGTTCGATGCATTTGAGTTCGGCTACTATCCCGGCGATCAGGGCCGCCCCGGCAGACGGCTGACGATCACGCTGCTTCACGAGCTCGTCCATTGGGTCCGCGGTCAGACGAAAGCTTCCGATAACGCTACGCTCCCAGGCTATATACCAGATCAGGAGGCCGGCGAACTCTTCGAGAAAGTCGCCTATGGCGACACGATTGCAACAAATCTCTGCAACGATGATGAAATATTGGACGCTGTCACCTCGTTCAGGCGCCGGCCATTCTAGTTCGTACTCCGCTGCCGCCGCGCCATGAGGTCTCCGAGCGGCGTTCCGACACTAGCATCCCATGCGGTGGGCGATGCCGCCGAAATCCTTGGCGACGATGTCCCAGTCGCCCCTCGCCTCGAAATCATATTTCTGCAAGGGACCGTATTCGGTCGGGCGTGCCACGAAGGCGGTCTTCAGGCCGAGCTTCTGCGCGGCCCTCAGGTCATGGTTATGCGCCGCGACCATCATCACCTGCTCCGGCGGCAAGCCGAGCAATCTCGCAGCGCCGAGATAGGTCTCGGCGTCGGGCTTGTAGTGCTCGAACAGCTCCGCCGACAGGATCAGGTCCCAGGGCAGGCCCGCAAACTTCGCCATGTTGGTGAGCAGCGCGACGTTACCGTTGGAGAGCGGCGAGATCACGTATTTCGTCTTCAGCCGTGTCAGGCCGGCGACGCTGTCCGGCCACGGATGCAGGCGGTGCCAGCCCATCGTGAGGTGACGCAGGTCGGCGTCGTTCAGGCCGGTGATGCCGAGCTCGGCCACGAGCTTTTCCAACGAACGGCGATGCAGCACGTCGAGGATGACGTAGTCGTCCTGCGGGTTCTTGCGCACGACGTCCATCGAGGCCGCATAGACGGCACGCCAGCCATCGACCAGGGCGGTCCAATCGGCCTTCTTGCCATTGGCTTCGCCCCATTTGGTGAAATCGTTGATCAGGCTGGTGCGCCAGTCGACGACCGTCCCGAACACGTCGAACACCAGTGCTTTCACCGCCGAAATATCCGACATTTGCGTTTCCCCTATTGTTGTTGTTGTCGCCCTCGTTGTCCGTCATTTCGGGATGCGCGAGCGCAGACCCGGAACGACGCGGCTCGTCAGTCCAGGTGGAACTTCTCGAGCTGGCGGTGCTCGGCCTTGATGTAGCGCACGGTGCCGGTGACGGAGCGCATCACCACCGTTTCGGTCTCGATCACGTTGTCCTTGCGGAACTTGACGCCTGTCAGCAGCGAGCCGGTGGTGACGCCGGTCGCCGCGAACAGGCAGTCGCCGCGCGCCATGTCCTCGATGCCATAGATCATGCGCGGATCGTGGATGCCCATCTTGTGAGCGCGCTCGCGCTTCTCCTCGCTGTCGAGAATGAGCCGGCACTGCATCTGGCCGCCGATGCAGCGCAGCGCCACCGCCGCGAGCACGCCCTCGGGCGCGCCGCCGATGCCGAGATACATGTCGACGCCGGTGTTGTCGGGATCGGCGCAATGGATCACGCCGGCGACGTCGCCATCGGTGATCAGGCGCACCGCGGCGCCGGTCGAGCGCACACCCTGGATGATGTCGGCATGGCGCAACCGGTCGAGCACCAGAACCGTGATCGCCGAGGGATCGACGCCCTTGGCCTTGGCGAGGCGGCGGACATTGTCGGCCGGCGAAGCATCGAGCTCGACGACGCCCTTGGGATAACCGGGACCGACCGCGAGCTTTTCCATGTAGACGTCGGGCGCATGCAGCAGCGTGCCGCCATCGGCCATCGCCATGGTGGCGATCGCGCCCGGCATGTTTTTCGCGCACAGCGTGGTGCCCTCGAGCGGGTCGACGGCGATGTCCACCTTGGGGCCGGCCTTGAGGCCGACGGTCTCGCCGATATAGAGCATCGGCGCCTCGTCGCGCTCACCCTCGCCGATCACCACCGTGCCCTCGATCGGCAGCTTGTTGAGCTCGCGGCGCATTGCGTCGACGGCGGCCTGGTCGGCCGCCTTCTCATTGCCGTGGCCGCGCAGCCGCGCGGCCGACACCGCCGCCCGCTCCGTCACCCGCACGAGTTCGAGCGTGAGGATGCGTTCGAGCAACAATTGCGGCGGGACGGAAATATGGGTCGACATCAGCAAACTCCTTCAAGCCACGCAGGCGAAGCTTACCCCCGCATAGCACTGCTTTACGCGCGATGTGCGCATTCAATTCTTCTCGATCCGGATCACCTGCGGCCGGCCCGAAATCACCTTGTCGCGCTGCACCGCGGAAAGCGCGCGGTACACGGCATCCTCATGGGTCGCATAGGTAATCAGGATGACCGGCACCGGCGCGGCCTTGGCCGGGACCGCCGTGGTGCTGCTGCCGTTGGGATGGCGCTGCACGATCGATTCGATCGAAATCTTCTGTTCCGCGAGCCGTGTCGCGATCGTCGCCGCGGTGCCGGCATGATCGCGCGCCAAAAGGCGGATGTAATAGCCGCCCTCGTGACGCTCCATCGGCGCCTTCGCGGTCTCCTGCAGGCGCTCGACCGGCCGGCCGAACGGCGCCGCGCGAATGCCGCGCGCGACGTCGGCGATGTCGGCGACGACGGCGGACGCGGTCGCGGCCCCGCCGGCGCCGGGCCCAACCAGCGTGATCGGCGGGATCCCTGTCCCATCGATGGTGAGGGCATTGGTCACGCCCATCACCTGCGCGATCGACGAGGTCTTTGGCACCATGGTCGGATGCACGCGCTGCTCGATGCCCTTGGCGGTACGCACCGCCACCCCGAGCAGTTTGACGCGATAACCGAGATCGGAGGCCGCACGGAGATCCTCCGGGGTGATTGAGGAGATGCCTTCGACATAAACCGCGCTCTGCGCGACCCTTGTGCCGAAGGCCAGGCTCGCGAGAATCGCCAGCTTCTGCGCGGTGTCGTGGCCGTCGATGTCGAAGGACGGGTCGGCCTCGGCATAGCCGAGACGCTGGGCGTCCTTCAGGCATTCGTCGAATGACAGGCCCTCCTGTTCCATCCGGGTCAGGATGTAATTGCAGGTGCCGTTGAGTATGCCGTAGACGCGATCGATGGCAGTGGCCGCAAGCCCCTCGCGCAGCGTCTTCACCACGGGAATCGCGGCGCCCACCGCGGCCTCGAAATTCAGCGCGCCGCCCTTCTGCTCGGCCAGTTTGGCGAGCCGCACACCATGCTTGGCCAGCAGAGCCTTGTTGGCCGTGACGACGGACTTGCCAGCCTTCAGCGCAGCCTCGACCGCCGACAGCGCCGGCTCCCCTGCTCCGCCCATCAGTTCGACGAAACAGTCGACCTCCGGATCGACGGCAAGCTCGAGCGGCGACTTCGCCCAGGCGACGTCGGCCAACTCAAGGTCGCGCTTCTTCGCCTTGGACCGGGCGGTGACCGCCGTCACGCGCACGTTGCGGCCGCAGCGCGCGGACAGCGTGCGCGCCTGGGTCTCGATGAGGCGAACGACTTCGGCGCCCACGGTGCCGAGTCCCGCGATACCCACTTTCAGGGCTGCGACCATGACGTGAAACGACCTTGCGGAAGAAAATTACCGCCGGGTGGCGAGGGGAACCACGTTGTGCAACGTTTCGATGCCGCTTTCAAGGAAACGGCGCACCCCGCGCGCGGCCTGGCGAATGCGCTGCTCGTTTTCCACCATCGCGATCCGCACAAACCCCTCGCCATGCTCGCCAAAACCGACGCCGGGCGAGACCACAACCCCGGACTTTTCCACCATCAGGGTTGCAAACTGCATGCTGCTGACCCCTTCAAAGGCTTTTGGCAGCGGCGCCCAGGCGAACATCGACGCCTGCGGCGGCGGGATCTCCCATCCCGCCCGGGCAAACGATTCGACCAGCGTGTCGCGGCGCCTGCGATAGGTTTCGCGCATCTCGCGAATGCAATCGTCGGGTCCGTTGAGGGCGGCGGTTGCGGCAACCTGGACCGGCGTGAAGGCGCCGTAGTCGAGATAGGATTTGACCCGCGCCAGCGCCGCGATGATCCGCTCGTTGCCGACGGCAAAGCCCATGCGCCAGCCGGCCATCGAATAGGTTTTTGACATCGAGGTGAATTCGACTGTCACATCGACCGCACCCGGCACCTGCAGCACCGAGGGCGGTGGATTGGCGTCGTCGAAATAGACCTCGGCATAAGCGAGGTCGGACAGGATGAAGATCTCGTGCCGCTTCGCAAACGCGACGAGATCCCGGTAGAAATCGAGACTCGCAACATAGGCGGTCGGGTTACTCGGGTAGCAGACCACGAGCGCCAGCGGCTTTGGAATCGAGTGCAGGATGGCGCGTTCGACCGCCTCGAAGAATTGCGGGGTCGGTTCGGAAGGAACCGAACGGATCACGCCGCCCGCCATCAGGAAGCCGAAAGCGTGAATCGGATAGCTCGGATTCGGGCACAGGATGACGTCGCCGGGCGCCGTGATCGCCTGGGCCACGTTGGCAAAGCCCTCCTTCGACCCCAAGGTCGCCACGACCTGGGTTTCGGGGTTCAGCTTGACCCCAAAACGCCGCGCATAATAGGCGGCCTGGGCCTTGCGCAGCCCCGTAATGCCGCGCGAGGCGGAATAACGGTCGGTCCGCGGCTTGCCCAGCGTCTCCTTCAGTTTCTCCAGCACATGGAGCGGCGCCGGCAGATCCGGATTGCCCATGCCGAGGTCGATGATGTCGGCGCCGGCGTTCCGCGCGGCCGCCTTGGCCCGGTTCACTTGCTCGAAGACATAAGGCGGCAGGCGACGGATGCGGTAAAAATCTTCCATGGCTCCTTCACTCCGGCAACCGATCGGGCACGCCGCAAGCCAAACGACACCGCACAAGATTCTCGGACGCCTGATCCGTCCGGCACTATCCGTGCAAAATCAAAGACTTACGGCAAGCTCTGCAGGCGAGAACGACATCTCTCGCCGATCACTTTGCGATTGTTTGATACTTTTAGCATGGCGGGCCGGCCATTCCAGCCGTTAGACGGCCATCCCCTCAATCTTCGGCCCGGCTCTCGCCCGGCGGCGGCTTCGCCCGCCGCGTCTGTTTGGGCGGGCCAGCGTCCTTGTTAGCGGCCGCGGGGGGCGTCGGAGCCGTGGCTGTCGGAGCGGCCGCCGTGGCCTGGTGGTCCCGGGCCTTGAGCAGCTCGGCCTGAATCTTGGCCCGCTCCGCAGGGGGAATGACCTGCTCTTCGCGGTCAGGCGGCAGGTCGTGAACCGGCAGATAGCCGTTGGGCTCGTGCGGAGCCGGCGTCTCGGCCGTGCTGCCGACCGGCAGATCGGCGATCGAGGTGGAACAACCGGCCAGCGCAAGCGTCATCGCGACGAGCGCGCCCAGAGAGAGCACACCGCCAAACCCTCGACCAATCACCTGCCTTCGTCGGTCCGCCGCCATGGCCTTGTCAGAAGCTTCCCTCGCACCATCCCGACCGGAGATTTCATTGACCGGTCTTGGCAACCAGGCCCGACGCATTGTCGCGCCGAAATGATCGGCTGCCGAACTGAAACTTGCCGTGGGACTTTAGTTTGTCCGAACCAAGGTAGTTTATCGCAATGCAACAGAAACGCGAAGCGTCATGATGCGTCATTCACCTGATAAATACTTTGAAACATACCGGTCCTTGTTAACACCACAATCCGATCAATCGCGGTGACGGACCGCCCCTGAAGCGTTAGTGTCGCATCATGAACGACGTATCGGTTGAAGCACATACTGGCAAGAAGTTCGATCCGGAAGCCTTTGCGATGAATTTCGCGAAGGCGATGGAGAACAGCGGCAAGGCGCTCGCGGCCTATCTGAAGCCGCGCGAGAGCGGCGAAGTCGTCGACAAGCCGCCGAACGAACTCACCGAAATGGTCAAGACCCTGACCGCCGTCGCCGAATACTGGCTGTCGGACAATGAGCGTTCATCCGACCTGCAGACCCGGATTGCCAAGGGCTATCTCGATCTCTGGGGCTCGGCCGTGCGGCGGATGGCCGGCGAAGAGGCGCCGCCAGCCATTTCACCGGCGCCGCGCGACAAGCGTTTTGCCGATCCGGAATGGAAGTCGAACCAGTTCTTCGATTTCGTGATGCAGCTCTATCTGCTCACGGCGCAATGGGCGCACGATCTCGTGCGCAATGCCGAGGGGCTCGATCCGCATACCCGCAAGAAGGCCGAGTTCTACGTGGGCCAGATCACCAACGCGCTGTCGCCGTCGAACTTCGTGCTGACCAATCCTGAAGTGCTGCGCGAGACGATTACGTCCAGCGGCAGCAATCTGGTGCGCGGAATGCAGATGCTGGCCGAGGACATCGAGGCCGGCAAGGGAACGCTGAAAATCCGCCAATCCGATCCCGCCAATCTCGCGGTCGGCGTCAACATGGCGACGACGGCCGGTAAGGTGATTTTCCAGAACGACCTGATGCAACTGATCCAGTACCAGGCGGCGACCGAGAAGGTGCTGCGCACGCCGCTTTTGATCGTGCCGCCCTGGATCAACAAGTTCTACATCCTCGACCTGCGGCCAGAAAAATCCTTCATCAAATGGTGTGTCGATCAGGGCGTCACCGTATTCGTGATCTCCTGGGTCAATCCCGACAAGACGCTCGGGGCAAAGACCTGGGAAGATTACATGAAGGAAGGCCCGCTCGCCGCCATGGACGTCATCGAACAGGCGACCGGCGAGATGAAGGTCCACACCATGGGCTATTGCGTCGGCGGCACGCTGCTCGCCACCACGCTGGCCTGGCTGGCCGAGAAGCGGCGCCAGCGCGTCGCCTCGGCGACCTTCCTCGCCGCGCAGGTCGACTTCACCCATGCCGGCGATCTCCTCGTCTTCGTCGACGAAGGACAGATCTCGGCGCTCGAAAAGGACATGCAGGAAAGCGGCGTGCTCGAAGGCAACAAGATGGCGATGGCCTTCAACATGCTGCGGTCCAACGACCTGATCTGGTCCTATGTCGTGAGCAACTACCTGAAGGGACAGCCGCCCTCGGCATTCGATCTGCTGCATTGGAACTCTGATGCGACGCGGATGCCGGCGGCCAACCATTCCTACTACCTGCGCAACTGCTATCTGGAGAACCGCCTGACCTCCGGCAGCCTGGTGTTGGACAACACGCTGCTCGACCTCGGCAAGGTCAAGGTGCCGGTCTACAATCTGGCCACGCGCGAGGACCATATCGCGCCGGCGGACTCCGTGCTGCACGGCTCGAAATTCTTCGGCGGACCGGTGAAATATGTCCTCGCCGGCTCCGGCCACATCGCGGGCGTCATCAACCCGCCCGCCTCCAGAAAATATCAGTATTGGACCAACGAGAACATCAGGGATGTCTCGCTTGCCGACTGGATGAAGGCAGCCGACGAGCACAAGGGCTCGTGGTGGCCGGACTGGCGCGGCTGGCTCGGCCAGATCGATTCCGAGGAGGTCGAAGCCCGCAGCGTCGGCGGCGACGCGCTGCCGCCGATCGAGGATGCGCCCGGCAGCTACGTCAAGGTGCGCGCCTGACGCGGTCGACTTTTTTCTTGATGCAAGTCGGTCACGCGTCGTTCGAACGCGCTATAGTCGGGGAAAATCCGCCCGCGCGGCGCCACAATCATGGTGAAGTGGGAACCTGGGGCTGCTGCCGGGCATATTGTTTTGCACTGAGGGGAAAATCCATGACGCGTGAATTGTTCTGGCTGACGCTGACGGTCATTCTGACGGGCGTATTGTGGATCCCCTACAGCATCAATCGCACCCAGGTCCGCGGCCTCATGGGCGCGATGGCCAATCCCGCGCGCGGCGACAAGCCGCATGCGCCATGGGCGACGCGGCTGATGTTCGCGCACGACAACGCGGTCGAGAATCTCGTGATCTTCGCCCCGCTGGTGCTGATCCTCAATGCGCTCGACTATTCCACCACGTGGACGGCGCTGGCCGCCGCCGTCTTCTTCTGGGCCCGCGTTGCCCATGTGATCGTCTACACGCTCGGCCTGCCGGTCTTCCGCACGGCGGCCTTCACTGTCGGCTTCCTGGCAGAGGTCGTCCTGGTGCTCGGAATCTTCAAGGTGGTTTAAGACTTGTAGGATGGGCAAAGGCGCTCTTGCGCCGTGCCCACCAGCGCTGCGACGTGGTGCGAAATGGTGGGCTCGCTTCGCTTGGCCCACCCCCGCTCCTTTGCTATCCACCTGGCGCTCGTCAAAGGGCCATCAGGGGAGGCTACCGCAAAGCCGCCATCGCCTGCGCGATGCGTTCAGCATCGGCATAGGTAACCATGTGCCCGGCGTTCTCGACGAGCCGGAGTTGAGAGCGGTCGAGCACCTCCTGGAGACGTCGCGACTGCGCGGGCTCGATCAGTCGGTCCTGCGCGCCGTGGAAGAGCCGGACCGGGCACCCGATGCTGGGATATTGCGCCTCGAATTGTGCCGCGACGGGAACAAGGAAGGCACTCTCCTCCGCAGCCGCCCTCAGCTGTTTCGGTCGCAGTGTGAGGCAAACGGGAAACCTGTTGGTAAATTCTGCCGGGACCGGGCGAGGTGAGAACAGTTTTCGAAGCAGGCTCGGCAGGATGAGATAGGAGATGATCGGGGCCACCGTGTAACGGATCAGGTCGCCGAACAGCGGGATCGCCGGCCCCGACATCAGCCAGAAGTCCAAGCGCATGTTCGGAAAATAATAGCCGGATGCGAGCACGATCCCGCGGATCGGATAGTCGCTGCGCAAGGCAAGCGCGATTGCGACAAGCGTGCCCCATGAATGTCCGAGGACCGCGGGATTGCGGATCCCGAGTTGTTGAAGAGCGTTTGCGAACAAGGCCGCCTGGGCGGTCGCGGTCCAGATGCGGGAGCGCGGCCGCTGGCTGTGGCCAAACCCCGGCCGGTCAAAACACAGGACGCGATGACCGCGCGCAAGAAGGTCGACCAGCCCGCTGATTTGCAGGTCCTGCAGCATCGTTCCGTTGCCATGAAACAGGACGACGCAAGGTGCGTCGGTTTCACCCCGGTCAATGTAGTGAAGCCGCACGCCATCACATTCGACAAACCGCCCGGAGGGAGGGTGCCTTCGCTCGGCGATGAGCTGGAAGATGATGTTGCCGAGCACCAGAAGGATCAAGATGACGACAATGATCAGGACGACGATTTCCGCATGCGACATCTGCTGAGCTCCATCAGGGGGCTCAACTCGCAAGCGTATTGCCGCATCACCGAACCCGTCTGTGGAGAACAGAAAGCTGGCGCGCTCGTTCCTCCGGTCGAGGGAAGGGTCCCCAGCAGTGGCGTCTCCTCACCACGCCACCGCTGATTTCGGCATTGATCTCTGCCTTGGTGCGGACTCGACGCGATCCCGGCACCGCACACCGTCAGTCGGCAAAGCCCAGCATCAGCCGCATGTTCTGCACCGCGGCGCCCGAGGCACCTTTGCCGAGGTTGTCGAGCCGCGCCACCAGAACCGCCTGCGGATATTTTTGGCTGGCAAAGACGTAGAGCTCGAGCTTGTTGGTTTCGTTCAGCGCCTCCGGCTCGATCCGCCCGCCTCTGGCCGCGTCGTTGTCGAGCGGCATCACCGAGACATAGGTGCTGCCCTCGTAGCGTTTCGCCAATGTCGCATGCAGATCGGCGGCCGCCGGTTTGCCCGGCAGCGTGTCGAGATGCAGCGGCACCGACACCAGCATGCCCTGCCGGTAGTTGCCGACCGAGGGCACGAAGATCGGACGCCGCGTCAGGCTCGAGTAAAGCTGCGTCTCCGGCAGATGCTTGTGCTCGAAGCCGAGGCCGTACAGCTCGAAGGACGGCGCGCTGCCGTCCTCAAAACTCTGGATCA
>NZ_JAFAVV010000976.1 GCF_019242285.1 Bradyrhizobium sp. | reverse complement strand
CCGGACATCCAGGCCGCAAGCTGCATTGGCTCGGCCCCGAGCGCGACCGATCGATCTATCGCGGGCTGAGCCCGACGCTCGCCCCGCTCGCCGAGGCCGACTATATCGTCTGCACCGGGCTGATCGACGACGAGACCGAGACGGCTGAAGACTATCGTGAGATGATGCATCAGGCGCGCGAGCGTGACCTGCCCCTGATCTGCGCCAATCCCGACATCGTGGTCGAGCGCGGCGACCGGCTGATCTACTGCGCCGGCGCCATCGCCGAGCTCTATCGCGAGCTCGGCGGCGAGGTGATCTTCTACGGCAAGCCGCATCTGCCGATCTATGAGCGGGCCATGTCGCTGGCGACCGAACGCCGGCACGGCCAGCGTGTCGAGCACCAGCATGTTCTCGCGATCGGCGATTCCGTGCGGACCGACCTCACCGGCGCCCACGCCTTCGGCATCGACTGCCTGTTCGTGACCCGCGGCATTCACTCGGAGGAATTCGAAGGTGTCGACCAGCTCGATCCGGCCTCGGTGCGGGAATTGTTCGGCCATCCGCCGCGGGCCTTGATCCGTGAATTAAGGTGGTAAAGGCGCGGCCGCACTCGTAGCCCGCATGAGCGCAGCGACATGCGGGGCCTTCATTCCCGGGTATCGCTGCGCTCACCCGCTACGGTCTGCGCTCCCTCGTCCCGCCCGGGGAGAGGTGAGAAAGCTGCGCCCTTACGCGTTCGCCATGTCCGGAAAGACCGCCTCGATCTTGGTCTTCAGGGTCGCCGCGTTGAACGGCTTGACGATGTAGTTGTTCACGCCGGCCTTCTTGGCCGCGATCACGTTCTCGGTCTTGGATTCCGCCGTAATCATGATGAACGGGGTGGTGGCGAGGTTGGGATCGGCGCGGACCTCGCGGAGCAGGTCGTAGCCGGTCATCGGCTCCATGTTCCAGTCCGAGATCACGAGCCCGTATTTCTTGGTGCGCATCTTGTTCAGCGCGGCCGATCCGTCGCTGGCGTCGTCGATGTTCTCGAAGCCGAGCTGCTTCAGGAGGTTGCGGATGATGCGGATCATGGTGCTGTAGTCGTCCACCACCAGAACCGACATCGACAGATCAACGGCCATTTCCTGACTCTCCCCACACGAGCCCGCCTGGGTGCCCTCAGCCCCCGCAGGAACAGTCCAAGGACTAGCATCAGCCCTTAAACAGCCCGTTAACTGACCTCAGGCTGCTTCACGCAACCGCACAACCTTTAATGGATATTCCGCCGCTTGACTTTTTCGCACCGCCCACGCCACGGTCCGCTCGCACGACCGGACCCGCCGGCTTGCGAACAATTCCTTGCAAAAAATCGTGAAATGACGAGCAATTTCACTGTGATCCGCGACACCACGCCGGCAGATTCGATCCCGAAGGGATCGGTGGTGGCGATGGGCAATTTCGATGGCGTCCATCTCGGCCACCGCGCCGTGATCGCCGCCGCGCTCGAGATGGGCCGCGTCCACCGCCGGCCGGCGCTGGCGCTCACCTTCGAGCCGCACCCCCGCCGCTTCTTCAGCCCGAACACCCCCCAGTTCCGCCTGTCGGACGAGACTGCAAAACTGCGGCTGCTGGCCGGGACCGGGCTGGCCGGCGCCGTGGTGATGACCTTCGACAAGGCGCGGGCGCAGACCAGCGCGCATGACTTCATCCGCGGCGATCTGATCGGGCGCCTCGGCGTCTCCGGCATCGCCGTCGGCTACGACTTCCATTTCGGCAAGGGCCGGGTCGGCTCACCGAGCCTCTTGGTGGCGGAAGCCCCACGCCTGGGCATCGAGGTCGACGTGCAGCCGCATGTCGACATCGACGAGCGGCCGGTCTCCTCCAGCGCCATCCGCATGGCGCTGGCGGAGGGGCAGATCGCCGACGCCACCGCCATGCTCGGCGGCCCCTGGTTCGTCACCGGCGAGGTGGTCCACGGCGAGAAGCGCGGCCGCGAACTCGGTTATCCCACCGCCAATATCCGCCTCGACCATCATTGCGGCCTGAGGCACGGCATCTATGCGGTGCGGGTCGGCCGCGGCGGCCAGCTTCTCGACGGCGTCGCGAGCTTCGGCCGTCGCCCGACCTTCGACAATGGCGCGCCGCTGCTCGAAATCTTCCTGTTCGATTTCAAGGGCAATCTCTATGGCGAAAGGCTCGACGTGGCCTTCATCGGCTTCATCCGCGAGGAGCTGAAATTCGCCTCCGTCGAGGCGCTGGTGCGGCAGATGGACGACGACAGCCGCCAGGCGCGCCAACAGCTCGCCGCCGCGCCCAAAACCTTCCCCAGGCTCGGCGCGATTGCCTGAGTGATGCGGCCCGCAAGCCTTTGCGATTTTCCCGCGCGGCTGCTATGAGGGGCGCCATGTTTGCGCGGCGCATCATAATCGGCATTAGCAGCCCGGCTTCCGCCTGAGCCCTTCGGCTCGGCGCAAGACCGGGATTTCCGTGCACCCCGCCCGCGATCCGATTCGCGTTCTCTCGCGCCCTCCCAGCGAAGTTCGACCCCGATGAACCAGAAGCTGCCAAAGTCCGACGCCAACGACTATTCCGAAACCCTGTTCCTGCCGCAGACCGATTTCCCGATGCGCGCCGGCCTGCCGCAGCGCGAGCCGGAAATCCTCAAGCGCTGGAACGAGATCGGGCTCTACGACCGCCTGCGCGAGAGCGCGAAGGGCCGCGCCAAGTTCGTGCTGCATGACGGGCCGCCCTATGCCAATGGCAACATCCACATCGGCACCGCGCTGAACAAGATCCTGAAAGACCTCGTCACCAAGAGCCAGCAGATGCTGGGCTTCAATTCCAACTATGTGCCGGGCTGGGACTGCCACGGCCTGCCGATCGAATGGAAGGTCGAGGAGGAGAACTACCGCTCCAAGGGTAGGACCAAGCCGGATTTCCGGGATTCAGCCGCGATGGTAGCGTTCCGCAGGGAATGCCGCGCCTATGCCAACAAGTGGCTCGACATCCAGCGCGAGGAGTTCAAGCGGCTCGGCATCATCGGCGACTGGGATCATCCCTACACCACCATGGCCTATCCGGCTGAGGCGCAGATCGCGCGCGAACTGATGAAGTTTGTCGCCAACGACACGCTGTATCGCGGCTCCAAGCCGGTGATGTGGAGCGTGGTCGAGAAGACCGCGCTCGCCGAAGCCGAGGTCGAGTACGAGGACTACGTCTCCGATACGGTGTGGGTGAAATTTCCGGTCACCTCGCCCGCGCATGGCGCGCTGGCACAGGCCGCGATCCTGATCTGGACCACCACGCCCTGGACGTTGCCCGGCAACCGCGCCATCTCCTTCTCGCCAAGGATCGCCTACGGCCTCTACAGGGTCACCGAGGCGCCGGCCGAGAACTGGGCGAAGACGGGTGATCTCCTGGTGATCGCCGACGCGCTGGCCGACAGCGTGTTCAAGCAGGCGCGCGTCGCGGCCTATGAGAAGGTTCGCGACGTGCCGGCCGACACGCTGGACGTCGTCGAATGCGCCCACCCCTTGAAGGGCTTTGCCGGCAGCTACGAGTTCACCGTCCCGCTTTTGGCCGGCGATCACGTCACCGACGACGCCGGCACCGGCTTCGTGCACACCGCGCCCGGCCACGGCCGCGAGGACTTCGACGCCTGGACGGCGAATGCACGGGAGCTCGAGGGGCGCGGCATCAACACCACGATCCCCTACACGGTCGACGAAAACGGCGCCTTCACCGACCATGCACCGGGCTTCGTGGGCAAGCGCGTCATCAACGACAAGGGCGAGAAGGGCGACGCCAACGACGCGGTGATCAAGGCGCTGGTCGAGGCCGGCATGCTGCTCGCGCGCGGCCGGCTCAAGCATCAATATCCGCATTCCTGGCGCTCGAAGAAGCCGGTGATCTTCCGCAACACGCCGCAATGGTTCATCGCGATGGACAAGGATATCGCGTCCAACGGCGCGACAAAAACAGGCGACACGCTCCGCGCCCGCGCGCTGCACGCAATCTCGGTCACGCAATGGGTGCCGCCGTCGGGCGAGAACCGCATCAACGGCATGATCGAGGCGCGGCCGGACTGGGTGATCTCGCGCCAACGCGCCTGGGGCGTGCCGATCGCGGTGTTCGTGCGCGAGGCGAGCGACGGCTCGGCCGAAATCCTGCAAGACGCCGAGGTCAATGCCCGCATCGCGGATGCCTTCGACAAGGAAGGCGCCGACGCCTGGTACATGGACGGTGCGCGCGAGCGCTTCCTGGGCTCGCTTGCCAATGAGGACTGGCAGAAGGTCGACGACATCCTCGACGTCTGGTTCGATTCCGGCTCGACCCATGCGTTCGTGCTGGAGGATCCCGTGCATTTCCCGGGGCTCGCCGGCATCAGCCGCAAGGTCGACGGCGGCGACGATACCGTGATGTATCTGGAAGGCTCGGACCAGCACCGCGGCTGGTTTCACTCCTCGCTGCTGGAGAGCTGCGGCACCCGCGGCCGCGCGCCGTTCGACGTCGTGCTGACCCACGGCTTCACCCAGGACGAGCACGGCCGCAAGATGTCGAAATCGCTCGGCAACACCATCGAGCCGCAGGCCGTGATCCGGGAATCCGGCGCCGACATCCTGCGGCTGTGGGTCGCCGCCTGCGACTACACCGACGACCAGCGCATCGGTCCGGAAATCCTGAAGAACACGGTCGAGACCTATCGCAAATTCCGCAACACCATCCGCTGGATGCTCGGGACGCTGCATCACTACGGGCCGGACGATCAGGTCGCAGATGCCGAGATGCCGGAGCTCGAGCGGCTGGTGCTGCACCTGCTCGCCGAGCAGGACGCGATCGTGCGCAAGGCCTATGCGGAGTTCGACTACAAGACGGTGGTGGCGACGCTGTCCGCCTTCATGAACAGCGAATTGTCGGCGTTCTATTTCGACATCCGCAAGGACACGCTGTACTGCGATCCGACCTCGTCGGTGGCGCGCAAGGCCGCGCTGACCACGATCGACATGCTCTGCGACGCGATCCTGAAATGGCTCGCGCCGATCTTGAGCTTCACCTGCGACGAGGCGTGGGGAATGTATCGCCCCGGCGGCAGCCCGTCCGTGCACCTGCTCCCCTTCCCGCACGACCTCGCGGGCTTCCGCGACGACAGTCTCGCGGCGAAATGGGAGGTGATCCGCAACGTCCGCCGCGTCGTCACCGGCGCGCTCGAGCTCGAGCGCGCCGCCAAGAACATCGGCTCCTCGCTCGAGGCCTCGCCGGTGATCTATGTCGCCGACCGCAAGGTGCTGGCGACGCTGTTCGACGTCGACCTCGCCGAGGTCTGCATCACCTCGAACTACGAAGTCGTGGAAGGCGAAGGGCCGGACAACGCGTTCCGGCTCGATGCCGTGCCCGATGTCGCCGTCGTGGTGGAGAAGGCGGTCGGCACCAAATGCGCGCGCTCGTGGAAGATCAGGACCGATGTCGGCACCGACCTCGACTATCCCGACGTGACCCCGCGCGACGCGCAGGCGCTGCGCGAGTGGAAGAAGCTCCATGGTGGCGGCGAGGCCGCGCCCGAGCCCGTTATGGCTGAAACTGCTGTGGAAGAGTCCGTCGTCGAAGTGCAGGTCGAAGACGTCGTCGAGACGAAGCCTGTCAACATGGCACGCTCGCGAAAGTCCGCGTCCGTCGCCCAACCCAGGAGCGAGATCAAGACAAAACCGAAAGCCGCTCCCTCGCCTGCAAAGACCAGCAAGGTCGCTTCGGCGGAGTCGGGCACATCGAAGACGGCCAAACCCGTCGCGAAAAACGCGGGCAAAGCCAAGTCCCACGCGAAGTCCGGTGCCAAGTCCATTGTGACGTCCAATGTGACGTCCAGTGCGAAGCCTTCCGCGAAGAAGGC